>NZ_JBHYKH010000295.1:0-3107 GCF_042741275.1 Streptomyces sp. NPDC058964 | reverse complement strand
GGCGACGGACTGCGCGCAACCCCCCCACACAGCGATGGGCGCCTCCCCCCCGCCCTTCCTCGGTGCGGCCGGCGCCCTTCGTGCTTCCCCGCGTCAGGGGGCGGGCGCCGTGAGGTACCGCTGCACGGTGGGCGCGAGCCACGCCACGATCTCCTCGCGGGCCAGCGCCACGGTCGGCGGGAAGCGCAGCACGTAGCGGGTGAGCGCCAGCCCGAGCAGCTGCGCGGCGCACAGCGCGGCCCGCGCGGGGACCTGCTCGGGGTCCGGGCACACCTGCCGGGCCACCGACAACAGCTGGTCACGGAAGATGCCCTGCATACGCTCGGCCCCCGCCCGATTGGTGACACCGACCCGCAGCACGGCCGTGAGCTCCTCGTTCTCCTCCCACAGCGCGAGGAAGTGGGCCACGAGCGCCCGGCCGACCTCGTCGCGCGGCACCGCCGCGAGGGCGGGCAGCCGCAGATCGATCGCGACGGCCGCCGCGAACAGTCCGTCCTTGTTGCCGTAGTACCGCATGACCATCGACGGGTCGATGCGCGCGTCCTTGGCGATGGCCCGGATGGTGGCGCGCTCGTAGCCGTCCGCGGCGAAGCGCTCGCGGGCGGCGGCGAGGATGGCGCTCCGGGTGGCGTCGGAACGGCGCGCGGCACCGGGAGCGCCGTTGGGGCCCGTACTGCTCACAGTCATGTCCACGAGCGTATGCCAACAGATGTGGGCCAACAAGTGTTGACGGTGCCCGAGTGCGGCCGTAGGCTTGCCAACAAGCGTTGACCAACAAGCGTTGGCACTCCAGGAGGCCTCCCATGAACGGCACGACTGGTACGACTTCCGCGAGCGGTGCGACCGGCCCCGCCCGGACCCCGCTGCCGGTGATCGTCGTCGGCTCCGGCCCCACCGGCCTCCTGCTCGCGGGCGACCTCGCCACCGCCGGTGTCCCTGTCACGCTCCTCGAAAAGCGCCCCCACGGGATCAGCAACCTCTCCCGGGCCTTCGTCCTGCACGCCCGCACCCTGGAGCAGCTCGACGCCCGTGCCCTCGCCGACGACCTCGAGGCCGTCGGCCGGCCCCTCGACCGGCTCCGCCTCTTCGGCCGGCTCGGCATAGGGCTCGACACGCTCCCCTCCCGCTTCAACCACCTCCTCGTCCTCCCGCAGTACGAGGTGGAGAAGGCGCTGGAGCGGCGCGCGGTGGAGGCGGGGGTGGAGTTCCGGTACGAGACCGAGCTGACCGGGCTGAGCCAGGACGTGGACGGCGTCACCGTCCAGGTCCGCGGCCCCGGAGGCGGGACCGGAAGTCTGCGGGCCGCCTACGTCGTCGGCGCCGACGGCATGCGCAGCGCCGTACGCGACGCGATCGGGTTGCCCTTCCCCGGCAGGTCGGTGATCCGGTCCGTCGTCCTCGCCGACGTCCTGCTCGCCGAGAAGCCGGACGACCTGCTCACCGTCAACGCCGCCGGTGACGCCTTCGCCTTCATCGCACCCTTCGGCGACGGCTACTACCGCGTCATCGGCTGGCACCGCCGCCGCAACGTCCCCGACGGCGAGCCCCTCGGCCTCGAAGAGGTCAAGGAGATCACCCGGCTCGCCCTCGGCCGCGACTTCGGGATGCACGACGCCCGCTGGCTGTCCCGCTTCCACAGCGACGAGCGCCAGGCCCCCGCCTACCGGGTCGGCCGGGTCTTCCTGGCGGGCGACGCCGCCCACGTGCACACCCCGGCCGGCGGTCAGGGCATGAACACCGGCCTGCAGGACGCGGCCAACCTGGGCTGGAAGCTCGCCGCCGTCGCGGGCGGGCACGCGGGCGAGGCGCTGCTCGACACGTACCAGGCCGAGCGTCACCCCGTCGGCAGGGCGGTGCTCCGCAGCAGCGGCGGGATCGTCCGCCTCGCGATGGCCAAGCGCCCCTGGACGCTGGCGCTGCGCGCCGCCCTGACCACCTTCCTGAACACCGTCGGCCCGGCCGGCCGCAAGGCCGCGGGACAGATCACCGGCATCGGCTTCCGCTACCCGGCTCCCCGGGGTGCCCACCGCCTCACCGGAACCCGCGTCCCGGACGTCGCCCTCGCCGGCGGCGGCCGGCTCTACGAGGCCCTGCGCGGCGGGCGGTTCGTGCTGATCACCGCGGAGGCGTACGAGGACGGGCGGGACCGCGCGGACCGGCTGGCCGTGGCGCGCTGGGCGAGCGACCGCCGCACGGCCCTGCTGGTGCGCCCCGACGGATACGTCGCCTGGGCAGCCGACTCCGCCGGCCCGGCGGCGATCGGGGCGGCGCTCGCCGCCCACGTGGGCTGAGCCGGGCCCTAGGGCCGGGCGGTCCCGGCGGTTCCGGCGAGCAGTTCGCGCAGCAGGTCGGCCAGTCGGCCGGCCTGTTCGCCGTCCAGGGCGGACAGCGCGTCCGTCTGCTCGGCGAGACCCGCCCCGACCGCCTCGTCGATCAGCCGCAGGCCCTCCTCGGTCAGGGTCACCTGGAGGCCGCGCCGGTCGTTCGGGTCGGGGGAGCGGCGCAGCAGTCCGGCCCGCTCCAGCTTGTCGAGGCGCCCGGTCATCCCGCCCGTGGTGAGCATGAGCGTGGCCGAGAGCTGGCGGGGGGAGAGGGTGCAGGGTTCGCCCGAGCGGCGCAGGGTGGCCAGGACGTCGAACTCGCCGCGTGAGATCCCGAACCGGGAGTAGGCCTTCTCCATCCGGTCGCCCATCGCGCGCGAGAGCCGGAAGATCCGGCCGAAGACCTCCATCGCGGCGGTGTCGAGATCGGGCCGTACGACCGCCCACTGGTCGATGATCGCGTCGACGGGGTCCCTGCGCTCTGCACTCATGCGGCGAGTATCCGCCCGGTTCCGGTCACCCGCAAGCAAGTAGCTTGACGCTAAGTAGCTTACAGCTAAGCTACTTAGCGTCGACCTACTCGGAAGGGTCCCGCCATGGCCGCCAACCGCGCCGCTCTCACCGCTCTCACCGCCCTCGCCCCCGTCTCGTGGGGCACCACCTACGCGGTCACCACCGAGTTCCTCCCGCCCGACCGCCCCCTGTTCACCGGCCTCGTGCGCGCCCTCCCCGCGGGCCTGCTGGGAGCACACCACGCGGCGGTCCCGCGACGGTTCGGCTCCACGG
>NZ_JBHYKH010000294.1:9340-11167 GCF_042741275.1 Streptomyces sp. NPDC058964 | reverse complement strand
GGCCCGCTCTGTCCGCAGAGCGGGCCGGAGGCGGTTGTGTCAGCGGCCCCGCAACGCACTCACCGTGGTGCCCGTGCGCTCGCGCAGGAGGATCCGGAGCGTATTGGCGTGCTCGTACCCGACCCTGCGGGCGATGACCTCCAGGGGCAGGTCCGTGGTTCGCAGCAGATGCTGAGCACGCTCGACCCGCAGGTCCTGCACGAAGCGGACGGGCGAGGTGCCGAGCGTGCGATGCGTGACCCGCTGGAGAGTGCGTTCGCTGACGCCGACGGCCCGAGCCGCGTCGGTGATCGAGACGGGCCGGTCGAGGTTGTCCCGGGCCCAGCGTTCGAAGGCCGCCAGCGTCGGATCGCTCTGCGCGAGCGCCGCGGAGATCGTGTACGCCGCCTGGGACGGACGCTCGTCGATCACCAGATAGCGGGCGACGAGATCGGCGAGGGCCGGACTGCTCATGCGTACGATCGCCAGCGCGAGGTCGACATGCCCGAAGGCCGCCCCGGCGGTGGTCACCCCGTCCGACGTGGTGACCATGCGTGTCTCGTCGACGGTCACCTCCGGGTAGCGCTTGCGGAAGTACGGTGCGAGCCACCAACTCGTCGTGGCCCGCAGCCCGGCCAGGATCCCCGACTCCGCCAGGAGGAAGGTGCCGGTGCAGGCGGAGGCGATGGGTGTACCGCGTTCCCGCGTGGCGGTCACCAGGCGCCGCACGGATGCGGATGCCGGACCCGAGACGTGCTCGACGAGGGCGTCGGGCCGCCGCTCGGCGAGGGCCGGGACCAGCAGCAGATCCGCGTCCTGCGCCGTGGCCGCCGGGGCGGTCTCGACCACGTGTCCCGCGCCCGTACGGACGCGGCGCCGGAAGCCGATCGTGCTGACCGTCCACGGAGGCGGGGGTTCCGGCAGCTCGCCGCGCATCGCGTTGGCTCCGTCCAGTACGTCGAGGAGGGCCGCTAGGCCGGAGTCGAAGACACCGTCGTATGCGAGCACAGCTATGTCCATGTCGTAAACGATATCGACTGCGTCGTATCCGACACTGGGTGAGGCGGCGCCGGCGACCTAGATTCGTCGTTGTCCGGACGAGGTCCGGCGCCCGGTACAGGCGCCGCCGGCATCCGGCGACACGACCACCACACCTAGGGAGCACACCATGACGAAGCTCGGACTGCTGGCCCGGATCGAGGCCAAGCCGGAGTACGCCGAGCAGGTCGGCGCCCTGCTGCGCGACGCGCTGAAGCTCGCGCGGGAGGAGGAGCACACGGTCACCTGGTACGCGTTCCAGCAGGGCCCGACCACCTTCGGCGTCTTCGACACCTTCGACGACGAACAGGGGCGTCAGGCACACCTGGAGGGCAGGATCGCCGCCGCCCTCATGGAGGCCGCGGGCACCATGCTGAGCGAGGCCCCGGACATCCGTCCCGTCGACGTCCTGGCCGCCAAGCTTCCCTGAGCCCGGTCCCGGTGCCACGGCGAAGCCGCGCGGCGTCCCGCGCGTCGGCGCCCGATCCCGTGGGCGGGATCCCCACAGGACGGAAGGAGCCATGACACAGCACACCACCCACGGCGGCGCACCGGGCGAAGACTCCGCTTCCCGCGGCGTTCACCGCACCCGCGCCTGGGAACCGCGGTGCTCGCCGGCACGGGTCCGACCAGGTTCAAGCACGCGGACGCTGCGCTGCGCGGCTCGTGCCGTGCACGTCGGCCGGACGACGGCGTCCGCGGCGGCCCGTATCACCGGGGCGGCCGACGGCCGGCTGCACGCGCACGGCACCGCCACCCGCACCGTGTTCGCGATGCCCGCCACGGCCTGAAAGGCGGCCAGCGGCGGCC
>NZ_JBHYKH010000294.1:0-9330 GCF_042741275.1 Streptomyces sp. NPDC058964 | reverse complement strand
CCGGCCGGCCCGGTGGTTCCCGCGGGCGCCGGGGGGGCGCGGGGGGAGCCCCGCCCCGCGGGGGCGGGGCCCCCCCGCCCCTGCCCGGAGGCCTTCGTGGCCGACTGCCGCCACCCGCCACGACCTAGCGGGCATGACTAAAGTTTGGTTGGACAGTCCAGACTGATAAACCTATTGTTATTAGTTGTGGATGTGGAGAAGACCGCAGGTCACAGCTCTTCCGGTGAGTGTCCGGACGCCGCACCGCTCGCCGCCGCCCTGCGCCTGGCGGTCGCGCGGATCACCCGTCGGCTGCGTCAGGCACACGCCGTGGGCGATGTGTCGCTGTCCGGCGTGTCCGTACTGGCCCGGCTCGCCGGTGCCGGGCCGGGCACGCCGGGCTCGCTCGCGGAACTGGAGCGCGTCCGACCGCAGGCGATGGCCAGCACTCTCGCCGGTCTCGAACAGCGCGGCCTCGTGCGGCGCGCTCCGCACGCCACGGACGGACGGCGCGCCATCGTGTCGATCACGGAGGAGGGCCGGATCATGCTGGAGGAACGCCGCTGCGAGTCCGTCGGCCGGCTCGCACACGCCCTGGAAGACCTCACCCCTCGGGAGCGGCGCGTGCTCCAGGACGCCCTGCCCCTGCTCGACCGGCTGGCGGAACTGCTGTGAGCCGCCGCTCCGCCGAACGCGGCGGGCCACTCCCCCGGCTCGCCCGCCCCGACGACTCGCCGCCGGGACCCGGGTACAAGTGGGTCGCTCTGTCCAACACCACGCTCGGCGTCCTGATCGCCACGATGGACGCGTCCATCGTGATCATCTCTCTGCCGGCGATCTTCCGCGGAATCGGCCTCGATCCCCTCGCACCGGGCAACATCGGCTACCTGCTGTGGATGATCCTGGGTTACCTGCTGGTGTCGGCGGTGCTCGTCGTCGTCCTCGGCCGGCTCGGAGACATGTTCGGCCGGGTACGGATCTACAACCTCGGCTTCCTCGTCTTCGCCTGCGCGTCGGTCGCGTTGTCCCTCGACCCGTTCCGTGCCGCCGCCGGGGCCATGTGGCTGATCCTGTGGCGCATCGTGCAGGCCTTCGGCGGCTCCATGCTCACCGCCAACTCGGCCGCCATACTCACCGACGCCTTCCCCGCCCGGCAGCGCGGAATGGCTCTGGGCGTCAACCAGATCACCGCGCTCGCAGGGCAGTTCCTCGGCCTGCTCGCCGGGGGTCTGCTCGCCGCCGTCGACTGGCGGGCGGTGTTCTGGGTGAGCGTGCCGATCAGCGTCACCGGGACCGTCTGGTCCTGGCTGAGCCTGCGCGAGACGGCATCCGGCCGACGCGGACGGATCGACTGGTTCGGCAACATCACCTTCGCCGCCGGTGCCGGGATCCTGCTCGCCGGCATCACCTACGGGATCCAGCCCTACGGCGACAGCGCGACCGGTTGGGGCAACCCGTGGGTGCTCGCGGGCCTGTCGGGCGGTGTCTTCCTGCTCCTGCTGTTCTGCTTCGTCGAGACCCGCATCGCCGAGCCCATGTTCCGGCTGTCCCTGTTCAAGGTGCGGGCGTTCGCCGCGGGCAACGTGGCGGCGCTGCTCACCGCGATCGCACGCGGCGGCCTGCAGTTCATGCTCATCATCTGGTTGCAGGGCATCTGGCTGCCGCTGCACGGTTACGACTTCGAGGACACCCCGCTGTGGGCCGGCATCTTCATGCTCCCGCTGACCCTGGGATTCCTGATCGCCGGACCCGTGTCCGGCACCCTCTCCGACCGCTTCGGCGCCCGGCTGTTCTCGACGACGGGCCTGCTGGTGGTCGCACTCTCGTTCCTGGGCCTGCTGGCACTGCCCGTGAACTTCGACTACGGCGTGTTCGCCGCGCTGCTGCTGCTGAACGGACTCGGCCAGGGCATGTTCTCCGCGCCCAACACGTCGTCGATCATGGGCAGTGTGCCGGCCGAGTACCGGGGCGTGGCCTCGGGGATGCGCTCCACCTTCCAGAACTCCGGCACCGCCCTGTCCATCGGCGTGTTCTTCTCCCTGATGGTCTCGGGGCTGGCCTCGTCACTGCCCTCGGCGCTCGGCGACGGCCTGCGGGCGCACGGTGTGCCGGCCGCCACGGCCGACCGGGCCGCGTCGCTGCCACCGGTCAGCACGCTGTTCGCGACGTTCCTCGGCAACAACCCCATCAGCCACCTGCTCGACTCCACCGGCTCGCCGACTCGGTTGTCCTCGGCGCAGCGCGAAGCGCTGACGGGTCACAGCTTCTTCCCCCAGCTCGTCTCGGGTCCCTTCCACCACGGCCTGACGATCGTCTTCGGCGTCGCCACCGCTATGGCCCTCGTGTCAGCGCTCGCCTCGGCTCTGCGGGGCCGGCACGAACTTCCCGAAGACCGAACCCCGAAGGGCGCCCCCACGACCGGTGCCGGCGTGGCACGCTCGCCCGGCGACGGGCCCACGGCGCAAGCCGGCCGCCCGGCCCGGTAGCGGCCGAACACACCACAGCCGGCGAACCATTCACCCGGACTCAATCGTCCGTACGCGAACGCCTCTTGCGGCCCATCGAGTGGTCTCCCAGCCTCGCGGCGCCTTCATGTCCCCTTCCCGGAAGGCGACTTGACGCATGCGCCACCCGCTACCGCGCACGGCGGGACCTGGACTTCCGCCTGGCCCCAACACCCCGCACACATCGGGCGACAGCCGGGGGGTGACCTGCCGAAGTGAGGCGATGCCCTCGGCGCCCTTCCGCGTCGAGGGCATCATGTCCAGCCCGGGTCGGTGCCGGCTCCGCTCCCTCAGTGCATGGCCTTGGTGCAGGTGACCGTGGTCATTCCGTTGCCCGTCCTGACGACCCACTTGCTCCCGGTGAGCCCGCCGAGATCGAACCTTCCCGACTTGTCCGTGGAGACGGTGCCCGAAGAGGAACCCGAGTAGGTCACCTTCGTGCCGCCTGGGAACCCCATACCCCAAAGGTGGTACTTGCCGTTCGACTCTGTTTCGACATGGCAGACCGCGGTCGGCGAAGCCTTGGGGGCGACGGGGGCAGAGGCATGTGCGGCAACCGCGGGGCCCACCGCGAGGGCGGGGGTGGCCAGGAGCGTGAGTGCTGCGCGACGACGAGTCCGGTTCATCATTCAACCTGCCTTGGGCGCTACCGATGCGGCCGGTGGGACGTGACGGCTCCATCACCCGCGGCGGCGGTCGCACAGAACACCGAGGGCGGAAATCCCCGCTCCGTCACGCCGTGCAGATGTCACCCCCACGTGGACCATGCATCGCGTAGATCTTCCATGGCGTTTCGTGGGGTCCGAGATCTCCCCCAATCGTATCGTCCGGCTTGTCGCGCAGCATCTCGCGGAACCGAGTCGGGTGGGACAACCGGCGTACCCTGACGGCTGTTGCGAACGACGGAGGCGGAGCATGAGTGTGGCGGTGTTCGCCCTCGGGGGCACCATATCGGTGTCGGGGCGTGCCAAGGGGGAACGGCTGACCGGTGCCGAAATCACCTCCGCGGTGCCGGGGCTCGATGAGTCCGGGGTGCTGCTGGACGTACGGGACGCCCATGCCGTGCCGAGCGGGAGCCTGACGTTCGCCCAGATCCTCGAAGTCGTCCGGGACGCCTCGCGGGCCGTGGCGGAGGGAGCGGCCGGCATCGTCGTCACGCAGGGCACGGACACGCTGGAGGAGACCGCGTTCGTCGTCGACCTGGTCTGGCCGCATGACGCACCGTTCTTACGCCCGCGCGCTCTGCGACCCCCGGCCTGGGCGGGCGCCGAGGCCCCGCCCTACGTGCTCCCGGCCTTCCGGGTCGCCGGGTCGCGCGGGGTTGGTGGTCGGGGCGCGGTGGTGCCATTCAACGACGAGGTGCACGCGGCACGGTGGGTCCGCAAGTCCCACAGTACGAGCACGGCGACCTTCGTGTCACCGAACGCCGGTCCGGTGGGGCACGTCGTGGAGGGCAGGGTGCGTGTCCTGGCCGCGCCACGGCGTCGTGGGCTCCGGCCGGCCGCATTCGACGCGGAGCGGCTCGACGCCGCACGCGTCGCCCTGCACTGCGTCACGCTCGACGACGACGGCTCTCAGCTGACGGGGCTGGCCGAGACACACCAGGGCCTGGTGGTCGCGGGATTCGGGGTCGGACACGTGCCCGCCCGCCTCTCGCCCTTGCTGGGCGCGCTGGCCGAGTGCATTCCCGTCGTCCTGACCTCCCGCACGGGCAGTGGCCCGGTCCTGCGGCACACCTACCACCAGCCGGGCTCGGAGACGGACCTGCAGGAGCGCGGCCTGATCAATGGCGGGCTGCTCGATCCGTACAAGGCCAGGGTGCTGCTCCGGCTGCTGCTCGCGGCAGGTGCGGATCGCGACGAGGTGGCCGCGGCATTCGCCGAGCACGGTTAGCCGATGGCCGCCGGGCCGGGGGGCCTGCCCGGGCGGGCCGGGGGCCGCTGCCCCGCCGCCCCCAACCCCCGGGACGCAAGGGGGGGGGGCGCGCCCCCCCCCGCGCCCAGGACGGGGCACGCGACCCGCTCGGCCCGTACCCTCGGTCAGGAACGCGGTGAGGGCCTCCGACACCGCGTCGGGCTCCTCGACCTGCGGGTAGTGCCCGACGGGGACAGGCTCGGCGAGTTCGACGACGCGGGCGGCGGTGAGACGGGCCCGGATCCGCTCGAGGACGTGCGCGCCACTGATGGGATCGGCGGGGCCCCACACGAACAGCGTCGGTCCCGGGTACTCCTGCAGGGCCCCCGCCCACCGGGCGGCATGCTGCTTGCGTTCGTCGATGTACCGCAGCAGCCGGTGTGCCAGCAGATGGCCGTCCTCGTGCGCGACGCTCTCCCACATGGCGTGCAGGTCCTCGTCCGCCACCGGCCGGGCGAGGACCTGGCGCATGGACGAGGTGAACCGGCGTTCCGTCATGGCGTGCACGAGCACGGCTCCGGCACGGCTGTGCAACAGGCGCTGCCGGGCGATGGGCCGGTGCAGATCCGGATACAGCCCGCCGTTCAGCCAGGCCATACGACTGACACGAGCGAAGTCGCGCGCCAGCAGTTCCTGGCCCACGCTCACGCCGTAGTCGTGCGCCACCAGCGCTGTTGAGCCGATGCCCAGGGCCTGCCAGACGCCTTCCACGAGCTCGGCCTGCTCCACGACGGAGTACACGTGATCACGCGGCTTGTCACTGGTCCCGAAGCCGAGGAGATCGAGCGTGAGCACACGGCAGCCATGCGCGGCCAGGCGCGGAACGACGGCGGACCAGTCGTGCGACGAGGTGGGAAACCCGTGGACCAGCGTGACCGGCAGTCCGTCGGCCGGACCGTCCTGACGCACGAACAGCTCGAAGCTCCGCGTACGTGTCTGCACGCGCATCCGCTCGCCACCGGCGACCCATTCGCCGATGTCGGACAAAACCCCCGCCATGACAGCTCCTTCAGGCATCGAGGCAGGCAACTACGACCGACACTCAATATCAAAGCCCGTCGAGCACCGGGCACACCGGGCACCGGTACCAAAGACGGCCGGCGCCGGCGGGTCCCAGGTCCGGTCAGCTGCCGACGTAGGCCGCGAGGTGCTCGCCGGTGACGGTGGAGCGGGCGGTGACGAGGTCGGCGGGCGTGCCCTCGAAGACGATCCGGCCTCCGTCGTGACCGGCGCCGGGGCCGAGGTCGATGATCCAGTCGGCGTGCGCCATGACCGCCTGGTGGTGCTCGATGACGATGACCGACTTGCCGGAGTCGACCAATCGGTCGAGCAGGCCCAGCAGCTGCTCGACGTCGGCGAGGTGGAGACCGGTGGTCGGCTCGTCGAGGACGTAGACACCGCCCTTGTCGGCCATGTGGGTCGCAAGCTTGAGCCGCTGTCGTTCTCCGCCGGACAGCGTGGTGAGCGGCTGGCCGAGGGTGAGGTAGCCGAGCCCGACGTCGGCGAGCCGGTCCAGGATGCGGTGCGCGGCCGGGGTGTGTGCCTCGCCGGCACCGAAGAACTCCTCGGCCTCGCTCACCGACATGGCGAGCACCTCGCTGATGTCGCGGCCGCCGAGGTGGTACTCCAGCACCGAGGCCTGATACCGCTTCCCCTCGCAGTCCTCGCAGGTGGTGGCGACGCCGGCCATCATCGCGAGGTCCGTGTAGATGACCCCGGCGCCGTTGCAGGTGGGGCAGGCACCCTCGGAGTTGGCGCTGAACAGCGCCGGCTTGACGCCATTGGCCGACGCGAAGGCCTTGCGGATCGGTTCCAGAAGTCCGGTGTACGTCGCCGGGTTGCTGCGCCGGGAGCCCCGGATGGGCGTCTGGTCGACCGACACCACACCCTCGGAGGCGGGGACCGACCCGTGGATCAGGGAGCTCTTGCCCGAGCCGGCGACGCCCGTGACCACACAGAGCACCCCGAGTGGGACGTCGACGTCGACGCCCTGCAGGTTGTGGGTCGTCGCGCCCCGGATCTCAAGTGCTCCGGTCGGCTTGCGCACCTGCTCCTTGAGGGAGGCCCGGTCGTCGAAGTGGCGCCCGGTGATGGTGCCGGCGGTGCGCAGCCCCGCGACGGAACCCTCGAAGCAGACGGTGCCACCCGCCGTGCCCGCGCCGGGGCCGAGGTCGACGATGTGGTCGGCGATGGCGATCACCTCGGGCTTGTGCTCCACGACGAGCACCGTGTTGCCCTTGTCCCGCAGCCGCAGCAACAGGTCGTTCATCCGCTGGATGTCGTGGGGGTGCAGGCCCACGGTGGGCTCGTCGAAGACGTACGTGGTGTCGGTGAGGGAGGAGCCGAGGTGGCGGATCATCTTCACGCGCTGTGCCTCGCCGCCCGAGAGCGTGCCCGACGGCCGGTCCAGCGAGAGATAGCCGAGGCCGATCTCCACGAACGACTCGAGAGACTCCCGGAGTGACGCGAGCAGCGGAGCCACCGACGGCTCGCCGAGGCCGCGGACCCACTCGGCCAGGTCGCTGATCTGCATCGCGCAGGCGTCCGCGATGCTGATCCCGTTGATCTTCGACGACCGGGCCGCCTCGGTGAGCCGGGTGCCGTCGCAGTCGGGGCAGTCCATGAAGGTCACCGCGCGCTCCACGAACGCCCGGATGTGCGGCTGCATCGACTCCTTGTCCTTGGCGAGCATCGACTTCTGGACCCGCGGGACCAGGCCCTCGTAGGTCATGTTGATGCCCGCGATCTTCATCCGGGTCGCTTCGAGGTACAGGAAGGAGTGGAGCTCCTTCTTGGTGTACTTGCGGATCGGCTTGTCCGGGTCGACCAGGCCCGATTCGGTGTACAGCCGGTAGTTCCAGCCGCCGGACTTGTAGCCGGGGATGGTGAGTGCGCCCTCGTTGAGCGACTTGGAGTCGTCGTAGAGCTGGGTGAGGTCGATGTCGGTGACCGCACCCCGGCCCTCGCAGCGCGGGCACATGCCGCCGGTGATGCTGAAGGATCGGCGCTCCTTCACCTTCTGTCCGGCGCGCTCCACGGTGACCGCGCCGGCGCCGCTGATCGAGGCGACGTTGAAGGAGAACGCCTTGGGCGAGCCGATGTGCGGCTTGCCGAGCCGGCTGAAGAGGATGCGCAGCATGGCGTTGGCGTCGGTGGCGGTGCCGACGGTGGAGCGGGGGTCGGCGCCCATCCGCTGCTGGTCCACGATGATCGCGGTGGTCAGGCCGTCGAGGACGTCGACCTCGGGTCGCGCCAGTGTCGGCATGAAGCCCTGCACGAAGGCGCTGTAGGTCTCATTGATCAGTCGCTGCGACTCGGCGGCGATGGTGTCGAACACGAGTGAGCTCTTGCCGGAGCCGGAGACGCCGGTGAACACCGTCAGCCGGCGCTTCGGGATCTCGATGCTGACGTCCTTGAGATTGTTCTCACGCGCTCCGTGCACGCGGATCAGATCGTGGCTGTCGGCTACGTGCGGCACGGACGACTGCGTGTCCGTCCTCGTGGCCTTGCTCATCGTGTCTCCATCTGTCGGGCAGGGCCGCCGTCGCGGGCCCCCGTCGTTGTCGCCTGGCTCGTTCCGGCCGGCTGCGAGCAGCACGTCTGTTCTTCGCCGTCGGCGCGGCGGCGGCAGGGTACCCACGCTACGTGCGACCGAGGGGCCGGCGCTTCTCCATTCCTGATCGTCCACGTACCGGGACGGGGTCAGTGCCGGGCGAACTGGACCCCGGTCGGCTGCACGGCGTTCGGCCTGATCGCGACGCCGTCGGCCACGAGCCGTTGTCCGAAGATGTCGGTGACCCTGATGGCGCTCCCGCACCCCGCACCGGTCTCGGAGAGGAAGTAGTTGTAGTCGGTGCGGGGCAGCTCGCGCCAGCCGTCCGCGGCGCGGACCTCCAGCCGGGCCACCGGGTTCCGGTGGCCGATCACCTGGATGCCGCACCAGTACCGGCTGGACCCGGTCTTGTACCGGATCGACATCGGGCCTCGGCCGGCGGGGCTCACCAGCTTCCAGGTGATCGGGATCCGGCCCTTCGTGGGATCGGCGAGCTTCGCGAAGGCCTGGGCGCTGAGGTCGATCTGCCCAGGCCGGCACTCCCCCGGGCACTCGTTGGTGATCCGGACGGTGACGGAGGCCCCGTCGGCCGCGCGGACGGACACGAACGCACCGCAGGCCTTGGCCGACTCGTAGTCGGCGGAGTTCATCGCGCCGGTCAGGACGTCGTCGCTCCGGTCGTACAGGCAGGCGCCTGTGCCATCGGAGTCGTAGAAGGTGGCGACGCCTTCGTAGGTTCGCCCGGGCCGTATGCGTCCCGCCGGTGGGGCGCTGCCGGTCGCTCCCCGCGGTGGGTCCGCCGCCGACGGCTTCGCCGCTGTGGTGGCAGTGCCGGGCGATGCCGTCCGCGGGGTACGCCCGGCCGACGGCGTTGCCTGCGCGGTGGTGGCGCTGTGGGAGGGGGTCGGCGTCCCGCCGGTGTGCGGGACGCTCGCCGGGCCTTCGGCGACCGGCGTGGCCGCGGCGCGCCCCGCGTCCGCCTTGCCGTCGGGGAACAGCAGGGCCAGGGCGGCCACGATGACCGCCGCAGCCGCGGACATCAAGAGCCACCGCCTGCGCAACGGACCTCCCTGACGGCCTCTGCCCGAGGCAGTGGCGGATGAGGCGGCGATCGTGTCAGACCCGGGAAGACGGCGGCAACCCCGGAGCCGGGCATCCCGACGAGGGCGACCGGGTCGTCGGCGAAGGTGTCCCCAGGATCGGCAAGTTGACGTGGCGTCGCGTATCGAACCCGGCGAAGTCCGTGTACCCCGCCTCTTCTTCCGTCGAAGGCCCGCCCCGCCCGAACGCCGCCCACGGACGGGGCCGTGGTGCAACGCCTGACGGGGTGAACGCCCCGAGCGGTTCGGCATCGGGGACCTCCGTCGCCCTGATCCGGAG
>NZ_JBHYKH010000293.1:10804-11187 GCF_042741275.1 Streptomyces sp. NPDC058964 | reverse complement strand
TCAGACACAGGCTGTGTCCCCCCTTGGAAGCCGGGCACACGAACTGCCACCACGTATTTCACTCGCTGGAGGCTGTTCCATACATATTTACGTCTCCGATGACGGCCGCGGTCGTGGTGGTGGTGCCGGTGAGGCGGATGAGGTCCTAGAAGTCGCCGCCGAGGTTCACGCCGTGGCTGGCTGGGAGGTAACGGGCGCCACATCGAGTCCGGTCACCGTGGGCAGGGCGTGGGGCAGGAGGGTCTGCTGGAGAGCGTCAGCGAGACCAACACCGGCCTGCTCAGCCTGGGCGGCGGCGGGGGGGGGGGGGGGGGCGGCGCCCCGCCCCCCCCGGCGCGGGGGTGGGGGGGGGGTGGGGGTGAGTGCCGCGGAGAGACACACAC
>NZ_JBHYKH010000293.1:9806-10794 GCF_042741275.1 Streptomyces sp. NPDC058964 | reverse complement strand
AACCCGAGTCCGCCGTCGACAGTGCCGGCGTTCGGGCCGACGGAGATGAAGTCGCCGTCGGCGTCGCCGAGGATCCTGCCGTTCGCCGTGGTACCGGCGTTGGCCGTGATGTAGTCGCCGCCGGCGCCGCCGTCGACCGTGCCCGCAACGATGCCGTTGATGACGATGTAGTCACCCCCGCCCAAGCCGTTGACGCTATCGCCCAAGGCAAGAGCGCCGCAGCTGATGTAGTCGGGGCCGGCGGTACCAGTGACGGTCGTACCGGACGCGGGACTGCCGTTGACCGTACATGACGTCAGGGCCTGTGCAGGCGTCGCGGTCAGGGCGAGGGGAGCGGCCACGAGGGCGGCGGCGCAGAGCGTACGCATCGCGTGTCTGATCATGTAATGAGTGGTTCACGGTGACTTCATGATCACAATTCTGCACCGTCGATGACTCTACCGTTCGGGGCAGTCTGCCGCCCGGACGGGCCATCAAGCACTGACGGTCAGATGATCGGGTTTGCGGCTGGTCGAAGTGCGGCCGCAGGTGCCGGACCGGCAGGGCGGTTCATGGATGGGCTACCGCTGATCGCCCAGCTGCGGGATCCCATGCCGCCGCACGACGGCGCCGGAGACACGGTCGACCGGCAGGAAGCCGAGTGCGCTCCGGAGAGTGGCGTTCCCCCAGGAGTACGAGGAGTTCGTGGCCACGTACGGCGAAGGTGAGGTCGACGCGCTTCCGCCGGATCACTGAGACCTGTCAGTCACCGCTTCCACCGCTGTCCGAACTGCCGGCGTCCGTGATCGTGGTTTCGGGTGACCGTCCGTGGCTCGGCACGGAAAGTGATCCAGAACCCGCATTGAGCCGTTGCCAACACGCCGCGGCCTGCGCAGGTGAGCGGGCGATAGGGCGGGGGGGGGGGGGGTGGGCAGGGAGCACTGGGTATTCAAAGGGGGGGGGGGGGGGGGGGCCCGCCCCGGCGGGGGGAGGGTGTTCGACAGAGAGA
>NZ_JBHYKH010000293.1:4154-9796 GCF_042741275.1 Streptomyces sp. NPDC058964 | reverse complement strand
CACCCCGCGGCGCCTGCGTTGGGGGGGGGTTTTGGGGGCGGCGTCCAATTTTGCCTTAATCGTTTTTTTCCCCCCGGCCGTTCGGGATGGGCACCGCTCGCCGATGTCCGTGATGATGATCGCCTTACCAGGATGGGACTACCTTCACTCACCCTCGGAGGGCTCCTCGCCCTCGGCCGTGGCGGCCTCCGCTTCCTCGGCGCTCGCTTCGGCTGGGGGTGCTTCGCCCTCAGCCGCAGCCGCCTCGGCTTCCGTGGTCTCACCGGTCGAAGCAGCTTCCGTCTCCCCGCCCTCTACGGCCTCGCCCGCAGGTTCCTCGTCCACAGGTGGAGTCGGCTCGGGTTCCGGGGGGATCTGTTCGGTGTCGCTCATGAGTTCACCTCCTTCCCTGGGCGCACAGTTGGGGACTTCTGAGATGGGTCACTGAGAGCCATCGACCCCGAAATGCATAAATTTGTGCACTTTCTGCTTTTTGTCCTATTCCTCGAGAGCGAGGATGTCAATGGCCTCTGGGGCGAAAGGTGCAGGCAAGACCAGCAGTTCGCGGCACCCGGGAGATGTCGGCCGGGAGGTCACGGTCGACATCCGGCGGCGCCACGCGGTTGACGCAGCCGGTGGAGCACTCGATCACCTGACGGGTGCAGAGGAGCGCGGTCCCCTTGGCGGGGTTGGCCGGCCGGGTCGGCATCTCCGCGAGCGCCCTGGGCGAGATGTTCAACTGCGCGGAGCGCTCGGCTGGTCCGGGGCCTGACGGCGGGATAGAACCCCGGTTTCCATGGCGCCGCGCGACCACCCGCGTCCAGCTCGAACGGGATCACCGAGCTGGCCTTGATCGTCCAGACCCACTGACCGCGGGGGTACACCCCCCCGCAGAGGTGCATCACCGGCACTGCGGTGCGACGCAGCAGTCTCCTGTGGTCCCCGCCGAGCGAGGCCGACGGTCATGGAGGTCGCTCAGCCGGGGCCCAAGGCTTCCCGGTCCCGAGGTGCGCAAGGCATCGACGGCTGCGACCGTATGAGTGAAGAAGCATCGTCCGAACCGGCGACGACGGAGGCAGGCACCATGCTGATGGCGTATCCTCCGCTCCTGCGGGAGCTGGTCGAACGGTGCGAGACACTCCGGCGGCAGTCGGCATCCGGCGGCTCGCAGATCGCGCGTCAGCTGGAAGACGCGACCTACACGCTATGTGTGCTCACCGGCACCCGCCAGCTGGACACAGCCCTGTTCGTAGCCCGTCGGCAACTGGCCGACGCCATGGCAACGTACGGTTCCCCGCACCGTTGAAGAGCGGACTGCACCACGCAGCCGGGCAGCTCCGCACCGGACATGCAGGCGCCGACGCCTGCCACGGCAGCGGGCGCGGTACAGAGTCGCCGTCGCGAGCCATCCCGGCTCCCCTGCCGGCGGAAACAGGGATCGCTGCCCGCCGTCGCAAGGCCACGGACGGCTCCAGCCACCGGGAGACCCTCTGCGCCATCGCCGTCTGGACACGCCTCAGCAGCGGGGCCGTGCCGTCGAGACGCGTCGTCGGCAGCCTCCCCGCCGCGTCGTCATCTTCTGGCCACGGCCGAAGGGCCCCGCTGGGGCTGGCATCATCTGATGTCAGCGCCCAAGGGCGTTCTCCAGCTGCCGCTTGGTCATCGAGGAGCGGCCATGGATGTTGCGCTTCTTGGCCTCCTCGTACAGCTGGTCCCTGGTGGGCCCTTCCGCGCTGCTGTGCGAACGCTCCCCGCCGCGCTGGGACGCCGACTTCGGATCACGAGAGGAGGCTTTGCCGGCGCTCTTCGACTCACCCGGCCTGGCCCTATCCCATGCCGCAATCCACCGCGTGGGGCTCTTTGTAGTCGGCCTGGTCGAACTTCGGCGGCCGGCCACCGTGCGCACCGCGCTTCTTGCGGTTGGCGGGGTGATCAGGGCGTCCGGCGCGCTGTCCTCGAAGTCCTGCCAAAGGTCGGCGTCTGGCCAACGGCTCTCAGCGGACGCACGACGGGCTACCAGGGGCGCAGGGTCCACGGCCATCGGCCAAACGACAGGTAGAGCCCCTCCGGCAACGGAACCTGCCGGAGGGGTTCTCGCGCTGTGGGCTCGAGGTGCCTGCCAACGGATAGGCCGCTAACGTCGAAAGAGGTGAGGTCGCGATTCAGGACACGTCCCGCGACGCACTCCCGCAACGGTGGGCCTGCTGCCGGGAGACGTGCGTCCCTCGCTTTCACGTGGCGACCTCGACGACAGCGCCGCGTCGGTTTTCGCGCGGCACCATCCACCCATCGCCGGACCCCACGCTTCGACGTGAGGCCGCGGCCATCCCCTTCGTGCTGGGACCAGTGCGAGAACGTGGAAGAAAGAGCAGAGCCATGCGAGTACATCGCGCCAAGCGTGCCATCGCCTGCGTCGCCGCGGCCGGCTTCCTGCTGGTCGGCGGCACCGCAATCGGAGTGGCGGGCACGGCCATAGCAGCCGCCCCCGCCACGACGACCGTCTCGGTTCCCGCGGGTTGCTCGTGGCACAGCGGCTGGTACGACAGTAACCACCACTGGCACCAGGGCTACTGGGACTGCAACTAGAACGGGAACAACCGCTGACCTGCCCGCCGTCCGAGCGAGTGGCCGCTGGTACGACTACCCCTCCGGCTCTGCCGGACGTTCAGCGGTCACCAGGGCGTGCGCCGGCCTGTGCATCCAGTACAGGGCCAGCGGAAACACAGCGTGCAGACCTGCAGCCGAGTCCGTGGTCGGCCGGTTCGACCGCGACGCCTCCGGGCGGCTCCCTCTGCAGGCCCCCTTTCCGTGCCCCGGCGGCGTGCTGGTGGGTCCGGACGACCGTGGAGTCGACGCTGAGGTCCCAGGTGATCAGGTCATCGGCGTCGGGCCGGGCCTGCAGTTCGGTGAAGATCCGGTGCCAGGTGCCGTCCCGCTGCCAGCGCCGGAACAAGTCGTACACCCGGCCCCACGGCCCGTACTGCTGCGGCACGTCCCGCCGCGAAACGCCGGTGCGGGCCCGGAACCGTATGCCGTCGATCAGCTGCCGCCTGGCCAATACGGCGGTCGGTCGGCCTTCTTACCGCTGGGCAACAGCGGCTCCAGAACCGCCGCGGATCACGGCCGGGCCGAGGAAATCCAATCCGCCGGGCCAAGTCCACGGCCTCGACCGCCCCCACCGCTCGGCCCCGAGCACCCCGCCCGCGAACAAGCTCCTCGCCCCGGACGCTGGACGGGCAGCGCACTGACGGTAGAACCTCTCCCGCCGCAGGCGCCGCGATCGTGTAACGCCGCCCACCGGGATCACCGAGCGGCCGTCGATACACCGCTCCTGCGGACGCGGCTCGGTTTCCCCGCCGAGGAATCGGAAACCCGGATCATGCCTCCCCATGTCGTTGCGGAGGTGAGGACAAATATGCAAGTCACCGGGAGGGGCGATGAGCCTGTTCCTGCTCCTTGTCATCGTGGCGATCGTCCTGGGAATCATCGGGTTCGCCGTCCACGGTCTCTTCTACCTTCTGATCATCGGCGTCGTCGTTCTGCTCGCCGACCTCGTCTACGGGGCAATGCGCTTTCGCCGCGGTGGCAGGCGGCACCGTCGCCTAGGCTGACCCGGCTGCGCCGACTTGTGCGAAGACGGCCGGGCAGGTGAGGTGGGATCACGGCATCACGATCATGCTCAAGACGACCAGCCGGGGCAGAACAGCTCCTGCCGGGCCATTCGTCACGTCTGCGAGAGCTACCGCGGCGAGGGCAGGGCCGACGTGAGGGATGCCGCTGTCATCGCCGACCAGGTCGGCGTTCGTTGCGACCTGTTCTCGCCGCCTGGCATGGTCAACACGTGATCCGTGAAACCACCCAGCCCGGTCGCACGTAGTACGTCCTCTTCGACGTCGACGGCACGTTGACCGACGCGGAGACGTTCGCCCAGGTCGCTGCGGACCACGATCCGTACGAGCGCCTGGCCACGCTGCACGAGCCGGAGGACGAGGACGTCCGGACGTCCGGCCGGGTATCTATGCGGCGTTCGACGGCGCGTCGGAGCTGCTGCACGGCCTGCCACCGCGGTCGTGGGCGCTCGTGACCTCGAACTACGAGCACCGGGTGGGGCCGTTTCCAGCGGACGGGCTTGCCGCTGCCGGGCGTGATCGTGGACGCGGCCGCCGTCGAGGAGGGCAAGCCCTCTCCCGTCCCGTACCTTCTCGAGGACGCCCCGTCCGGACTGCGGTCCGGGCTGCGCGCCGGCATGACGGCGTGGGGTGTGAACTCCCCCATGCCGGTGGGGGCGTGCATCGCCACTTCGCCAGTCTGCGCGAGGCGGTCCCGCACATCCTGGCCTTCATGTCCAGCCCTGTCGGGAATGCCGCGATCTGAACCCGTCCGATACGGGATCGGGCAGCACTTGGATGATCTTCGTATCGCCGGTGCCGACACCCACGCCCACGCCACATAACAACCGGCCCTCAGTAGTCGCCGACGACACCCGGATGTCCGGGAGGTGCGGCCCGCGGGGCACTCGTCAGGGCAATGCCGCGGACACCGATCACGAGATGACGTTCGCGGCCATCGATCTTCTTCCGGCGCGGCTGCCACAGCCCTCGAGAGCCTGCGACAGGGCCGAAAGCGCGGTGACCACGCACCTTCGGCCTTCCCTTCTCGGTTCACCTTCCCCGAACGCGTTACGTATTGGGCCTTTCCGCGCTGATGTCGCCGAGCGCTGATTTCCGGTCGCGCTCGATCGCCAAGTCGCCGAGCGAGATGACGCCGACCGGCTCGTCACCGTCGACGACCGGCAGGCGGCGAACGGAGTGCTCCCGCATCAACGCGACTGCGCGGTCGAGGTCCTCGTCCGGGGTGACGGTGACCAGCTCCTCGCTGCAGAGATCGGCCACGGTCATCTGCTCGGGGTCCGTACCCTCCGCGAGCCCGCGCACCACCAGGTCCCGGTCGCTCACCAGTCCGCGCAGGTGCTCCTGCTCCGTGACCAGGACGATACCGATGTCCTCGTCACGCATCAGCCGCGCCACATCGGTGAGCAGGGCACCGGTCTCCACCGACACCGGTGTGCCGGTCATGATGTCGCGTACGTGCTGCGCCATGTCGTTCCCCCTTTCCGCGGGTGTCCCGGTGCAGTCCACCGCTGTCGGTCCGCCGAGTACCCCGTGGGTGGAATGCGCACGCCGCGATCCTGTCGCCGACCCACCCCCGGACCGTCGACGAGGTACGCGACATGCAGGCGGCCCCTGATACTGCGCACGGAACGCGCACAGGGGCTGCCTGGACGGGTAGCGGAGGATGGCATGGACACGGTCTGGCACACCTTCGCCCCGCGGATGGCGACCGTGGCACGTGACCTGCCGGCACAGACCGCGGAATGAGCACGGTGGAAGACGCCGATCACGCCCCCGCCCTGATCACTGCCGGAGCCTATGCTCGCCACGCCCGCCTCAGACCCCGTGCTCCCTGCCGATCACGCCGCCGAACCGAAGTGGGACGGTTCTCCGGTCACATCGAACCTGTCTCATCCGCCGAAGCCGGGCGCGGAACTGTCAGGAGCGAACAGCCGCGATGAGGCGTCGCAGGGCGGCCTGGGCGGGTGGTCCCCAGGTGGGCTTGCCGCCCGGGCGGCCGGGGGCGCGCGCCCCCGCGCCCACGGAGGCCCC
>NZ_JBHYKH010000293.1:0-4144 GCF_042741275.1 Streptomyces sp. NPDC058964 | reverse complement strand
GGGGGGGTGGGTCCCCGGGTGGGTGGGCCGCCGGGGCGGCGGGGGACGCCGGCCTCTCCGATGAGGAGGCCGCCGAGGGCGCGCAGCACTGCCCAGCCTCGGGCGCGACGCAGGGTCGCGGCGTCCGGGGTCGGCTGGTAGGCGCGGTGGAAACGGTCGGCGGCGCCGTCCGGCAGCAGTGTCCAAGCGGCGCCGAGATCGCAGGCCGGATCGCCCGCGCAGAGGTCGCCGAAGTCGATCACGCCGCAGAAGGTGCCGTCCGAGGTGAGGACGTTGGCCGGGTGCAAGTCGCCGTGGAGCCACAGGGCCGGACCCGCCCAGCGGGGCGCGGCGACAGCGTCCTCCCACACCGCGCGGACGGCGCCCGCGTCGGCAAGCAGTCCCAGCTCAGTGGCCGAGGCGAGCCGTTCGGCGAAGTGCTCGGCACTGTCGGCCGGCGGCCCCCCGCGGCCACGGCCGGAGGACGCCCCATCGGGAGCGGGTCGGTGAAGAGCCGCCAGGAAGGCGGCCAGGCTGTCGGCCGCGTCCGCAGCGTGCGTGGCGGGAGCGCGGTCGGCAGGCGTGCCCGGCACCCAGGTGGTCACGATCTAGGGCCGGGGGAAGCGTTCAGAGGGTTCCCCGAGGCGTTGCGGGACGGGGACCTGCAGCGGTAGGTGCGGGGCGAGGACGGGCAACCAGGCGTGTTCCTTGCGCAGCAGCGCATCGGCGGACCGTGTCGCCCAGGGCAGCCGGACGGCCAACTCGTCGCCGAGTCGCCACAGTTGGTTGTCCCAGCCACGCGCGCCGAGCCTCAACGGGTGATCGGCCAGGTCGGGGTGCTGCTCGCGCAGCAGTTCCCGGACCAACCCCGCGGTGATGTCGGTCTCGGCGTGGGGCACACCGAGCGCCCTGGGCTCGAAGCGGCGGCGGCGCCGTTTCAGGTGCGGCTCCTTCGGTTCGTGCGATGCGTGGCGCTCGCGGTGCTCACGATTGCCACGAACGCAGTCCCGGCCATCGCGATGCGGATGCTCGACGCGTCCGGGAGGTGGTGATGATGCTGGACCCAGTAGATTCCGTCGGCCACGGCGAGCCCCGCCAGGCAAGCAGCCCACATCAACAGAGCTTTGGATGCGAACAATCGGAGACGTCTACCAGCGGCCATGGAGGCATGATGCAGCACACTGCTGCGGCATGGCCAGAGCCTGACCGGACAGGGCGGGCTCCCCACCGCTGGTGATCGCTTCGGCTGTACGCCCGCTGATCAGACCGGCGCGAGGGGATACGCGCGCTGCCAGATGCAACGTCCCCCAGCCTTGCCATCGCCACACCATGGCCGTCGCTGTGCGATCTGCAAAGAACCACGGGACGGGCCTCTGGCTCAAGACCGTTGCCGACTGCGTCGTACTCAGCGGAGCCGACAGCGCCTGTCGTCCGCCACTGCGAAGTTCGTGTGTCCGGCTGAGCGTTCGGCCCGCGTACAACGGGCACGCAATCGCTCAGCACGAGCCTGGCCTCGTGGTCAGCGGGGTTCGCCCATGGAAGTGGCAGGACACGGCCGGCTCTCCAGGGTCGGGCGTTGGTGTGCCGGTTCGCTCGTGAGCTGGTGTGTGGCGGGGTGGTCCGTCGACAGGCCGGTGGTGAAGCGGGGCCAGGCGAAGAGGACGACGGGGTAGATGGCGTAGCCGATGCGGGTGGCCGGGGAGAGCGCAATGGCCAGCGTCAGGCCCAGGGCCAGTCGGTCGGCGGCTGCAATGACGTTGTGTGGCGGGCGGACCAGCAGCGATACCCCTACGCCTGCGGCGCTCAGCGCGATGAGCGCCACTGTGACAGCCTTGCCGTGGGGAAGGAGCGAAACGATCAGGTGCCCGAGCAAGGGGCTCTGAGCGGAAGACGCCGTGGGACCGAGACCCAGTGGATAGAGGACGACGTTCTGGTAGAACGCGCCGCTGCCCACCAGGGCCACGGGCAGGATAGTGAGCACGGCGACTCCGGTGGCCGCTGCCCCGCACTTGAACGCGGCACGCTTTCCGCCGCGCACCACGAGCACGGCGACCATCACCGGGATGGCCGGCCAGGCGGTCCACTTCAGGGCTGCGGCTGCCCCCACAGCCAGGCCTGCGCGTCCGGCATGGCCCCGGTGCGTGAAGGCCAGCGCCAGACAGATCAATCCGATGACTGGCGGGTCCACGCCGCCGATGGTGAGTGGCAGCGCGACGACGGGGCAGGCGATCAGCCACAGGACGCCCGTCCGCCCGGTGATGCCGTGCACGGTGCCGCCCGGGCCGGTACCGGTGTCCCGGCCGCCGGTCAAAACCCGCACGGCACCGGCTACGGCTGCGAGGAATCCGGCAAGGAACCACAAGCGGGCGCTGGTGAACGGGGTGTCGCCGAACACCACGTGCGGTATCCCGAAGAGCGCCATGCCGGGAAGGTAGGGATTGAAGTCCCGTACCGCATGCGGCGCGGTGTGGTACGGAGTTCCGGAGGAGAACAGCAGCCCGGCCGCCCGCTCCACGACGCCGACCTCCATCTGCGCCTTGCCGATCACCGTCAGATACAGCAGGGGCAGGGCAGCTGCGCCGATGCCCGCGACCACGGCTGGGGTACGGGCCCACGGCGTGGACGATCTCGCTGCGACCAGGGCGGCGCAGGCGTATCCCACTGCGGCGATCAGGCCCCACGCCTGCTGCGTTGTGTGGGCGGGAGACAGCAGCCCCACCACGAGCGCCGACACCGCGCACACCACCAGTACCGGCCGGTCCCACCGCCGCCTGCCGCGAGAGGACTTGCCCGCGGAGCGGGTCTCCGGCTCCCGTTCTCGAACGGCTTGTGACATCAGAAATCAACACCTTGAAGACGACATGAGGATTCGTTGGGGGGACCTTGGCGAGGGAGGTTCGCCCGGCGTCGGAGTACTTCCAAGAGGCGTTCCGCATCCCGGCCCCGAGGGTGCGCCGATGGTCCGGCGACGGGACGTGCCGGAGCTGGGCTGCTTGGCCCGGTCAGCGACGACGATGCGCGGTGCGCCGCAGTGAAGGCCGCCACCCGCACATACGGCTCCTGCGGTGGTGCCTCACGATCGTCACCGCGTGAGTCTGCGGACCCGTCGCTGGGGCTCGCCGCCCGCTCGGGCATGCAACGCAAGACATCCGCGACCCCGCCGGGAGGCCACGAGTCCGCCTGGCTGCGGAGCAAGACCGTCCGCAGTGTCACAGGCGAGGCCATGCCGGCCATGGCTCGCCACCTGCGCAGCCGGCAAGCGCACCGGGACGGGACAGTGCTCCTCGCCCACGACCGTCAGACGCATGCTGCGCGAGCACGACGAGCAGGCGGTCGCGACCACGGTGACGCAAGACGCGCGGCCAACCACGGGCCCCCGAGGGCGAGCGGCCTGATCGGGCGTAGCCGGACATCCCGGCCGCACGGGTGCGCCGGGGAGACCAATGACATGACAATGACTCCTTGCTGCGGGCCAGTGAAGGTCACCGCCCACATCGCACTGTCACCTGGGTGGCCGACCTGGCACCAGAGGCGCTCGGGACACGTCCCCCTCGCTTCCGGCCTTCCAGCGTCGCCATCAGCGCGTGAACGCCTTCCCGCCCTGCCCTGCAGAGCAGAACGGCGACAAGCGGATCGTCTCCTACGACCTGGAAAGCAGTGAGAAGATCCGCGACCCGCTCGACGAAGATCGGCCGCACGGGGGCGACGACGACGCGTTCACCGTGGTGCCACAGCGCGGCGTGGCCGATGTGCGCACCGCACTGAACCGCCACGACATCGCGCTCTCCGACACCGGCGCCGGAAAGATGCGGGTGTCCCGCCTTTATCCGGCCCACGAGCCCGACACCTGCCTGGTCTCCAACGGCCTGTCCGGTCGGGCAGCGTTGATGGGGACGGAGCGGTCGGTCCGGTCGGCGAACCGGCCTCGGCCTGGTCGGCCCCCTGGCGGTCGGCGCAGTGGTCGAAGGTGCCGTCGTCGCCTTGATCGGCCTGGGCCGGTAGAGGCCGAAGGCCGGTCCCTGATCGTCCCGGCACAGCCGGAAATCCTGCCTTCGCCGCGACGGACTCGGAGTTCTGTTCCTTGCAGAAGGGGCACCCTTCGACTGTGCCGCCCAGTTCACGGACGTCCCCGGGCCAACGCCGGAGCCTGACTCGAATAAACCAC
>NZ_JBHYKH010000292.1:5486-11217 GCF_042741275.1 Streptomyces sp. NPDC058964 | reverse complement strand
AGCCCCGGCCCGTCGCCCCGGCGGCTCCGGCCCTCCCCTCCCAAGACGCTCGACCAGCGGCCCCGGCGCACACACTGCGCGGCGCATCAGCGGGGCGGGGAAGTCCCGTCTCCTGGCGGGTGACCGGGCGATCCGATCTCGGTCCTGTACGTTGCGAAGGCCAGCCCCTGACGCCCCGCCTCGCAAGACAGGACACGTCGATGACGACTCGCCCACGGGCCGTACTGGCCGGGCTCCTCCTCACGGCCATCGCCCTGGCCACGGCCGTCGGCACCGCACACGACGACGGCGACGGCAGCGCCCGTGGCACCGCCCCTTCGGCGTCCAGGGGACTGTACGTCGCCATGGGCGACTCCTACACCTCCGGTCCGGAGATCCCCGTACAGACGGGTGAACCCGCCGGCTGCGGCCGCTCCGACCACAACTACCCGACCCTGGTCGCCGCCCGACTCGGCGTGAAGGCAGGTGACTTCCACGACGTGAGCTGCAGCGGCGCCACCATCCCCGACCTCACCGCGCCCCAGTCCACCGAGGACGGCACCAACCCCGCCCAGGTCAGCGCGCTCTCCTCCAGGACCCGGCTGGTCACGATCGGCATCGGCGGCAACGACGTCGACTTCATCGACATGGTCGCCCGTTGCATCGACATGGGTACGGCGTTCGACGCCTTCGGCAGCGGGAAGCACGGTTTCGAGGACGCCCCCTGCCGCGGGTCATACGTCGAGGACGGCACCGACAGCACGCGGCGCAGGATCGCCGCCACGGGCGAACGGCTGTCCGGCGCGCTGAGCGAGGTCCGGCGCCGCGCGCCCGCGGCCCGCGTCTACGTCGTCGGCTATCCGGCGGTCCTGCCGCCCGGCAACGACGGCTGCGGCCTCGAACTGCCCCTCGCCCCCGGTGACATCACCTATCTCCGGGAGACGGAACAAGAGCTCAACTCCGCCCTGCGGGAGCGGGCCCGGGCGGGCGGGGCCACCTACGTGGACACGTACGGCCCCTCGCGGGAGCACAGCGCCTGCTCCCCCGAGCGCACCCGCTGGATCGAGCCCCTCCGCCCCAGCAGTCTCGCGGCCGCCGTCCACCCCAACGCGCGCGGCGAACGCGGGATGGCGGACGCGGTCCTGCGCGCCGTGAAGGCCTCGCGGTGAGCGCACTCTCGCGGCGGCGGCTCGTACTCGCCCGGTACAGCTCACCTGCCCAGGTCTCCGGTCCGCGCAGATCGCGGCGGCGCGGCCGTGGCACGAGCCCCTGCTCCCCGGCGTCCCCGGTCTGGCCGGCCCCGGTGAGGTCTTCCACTCGTCACGCCGGCGCCACGAGCACGGCCTGAGGGGCGCGCGGGTCGCCGTCGTCGGCAGTGGCGTGCGGAGGCGTCTGGCCGAGTTCGACCCCGAGGCGTACGGCATCGCGTGAGGCAGGCGCGGCGCCCCGAACCGGTCCCCCGGGCAGCTCTTTCACAGGCCGGTGGCCGCCCTGTTCCGCGCCTTCTCGAACTCGGTCACCGGGTCGCCCTCCACGCGCCAGGGCCAGGCGGTGACCGTGCCGTTGATCGCCTCGAAGACCGGGCGTGCCTCGCTGCGCCGTTCGGCGGCGATCAGGGCGTAGGCGAGCAGGTTCAGGTCGGCGAGGGCCGCCGCGTGGTGCAGGAAGCCGGGGCGGGCCCAGGTGCGGGCCGCACGGTCGAGGGCCTGGGCGGCCGGTGCGTGGGACCAGTGGTTGCGTGCCATCAGCGCCTCGACTCCGCCCAGGGTGAGGACGGACTGGTACTGCATGACCTGCGCGGTGAGTTCCGTGGCGGCGCAGGGGGCGTTCTCGGGTGCCCGTGCGCGGACGGCGTCGACGAAGTCCAGCACCTGGATGCGCGATCCCATTTCCTCCGGCCCCAGGTAGGCCAGCATGTTCAGGTACGCCTCACGGTTCCAGCGGTCGCGCGCCAGCACCTCGTTCCACAGGCCGAAGACCTCCGACTGGTTGCGGCGCTCCAGCCGTGACAGCCCCAGCAGGACGACCCAGGGAGTGGGGTCCTCCGGTGCGAGCTCGGCGGCCTGGAAGCAGCTCTCGGCCACGGCGGCGCCGTCCTCCAGACGTCCCTCGGAGCGTGCGCGCACGAGCTGGGCCCAGGCAGACAGCACGAGCGCGCTCGCGTTGCCCGGCTCGCGCGCGGCCCAGGCCCGAGGCACGTGCGAGTCGGACAGGCAGTACGCCAGGACGGATATCTGGTGCGAACGGCGATCCCAGTCGTCCGTGTCCTGGTCCAGGAGGCGGGATATCTGGGCGGAGCACAGGTCTGTCGTTGCGATCGTGCCCGTGCTGGTCGTCGCCTGCAGCGTCTTCAGCAGCCTGCTGAGGGCAGCGTCGTCGAGCGCTAGGGCGAGGCGTGCCCTTCTGCGGCGACTTGAGAGAAATGCCATGGTCGGAGGCTAGAGGTGATCAGCCGTGACGCAAGGTGTGCACCGCGATCGTTATCGATTGCACGTGTCACTGTGCCTTACCCGCTCGTACGGCGAGATGTGTGCACACGCCATGCGTCGTTCGGGAAGGACTCCCGCCGTTTCACGCCGCACGGCCTTTAGAGGATCTCCACCGACCTGACCTGGGCGGGCGACGACGGGAACGTGACCGGCGCGATTCTCCACCCTGAACCGCGAAAGGAGACGGACTCGATGAGCGGCAGGCCTCGAACTTCAGCGAGCACCGACCGCGTGGGCGCCGGCCCCACCAGCCGCCGGTGCGGTCACGACGGCTCCGGCACCGGCCGCCGGAGGAGGTAGACACCCGCGGTCGAGACCAGGACGGCCATGCACACGATGAACACGAGCCCGGCGCCTTCCAGACCGATCGGCCCGGTCAGCACCCCCACACCGATCACCGGCACCGAGATGCCCGCGTAGGCGACCACGAACAGAGCCGAGATCACCGCGGCACGCCGGTCCGCGGGGGATGCCGCGGCCCCCGCGGCCAGCGCCCCGCGGAACGCCAGCCCCTGCCCGCCTCCGCCGACGACCGCGCTCAGCACCACCAGGGCCAGCAGATCCCATCTCAAGGCGCCTGCGAGCAGCACCAGCCCAGTGAGCAGTCCGGCACAGCCCAGCGGCAGGGACCGCCCCACTCCGACCCGGCCGACGGTCAGCTGTCCGGCGGTCGAGGCGAAGAAGGCGAGTGCGACGACCAGTCCGCTCACCGCGTGGTTGTCCACGTCGAGCGACTGCGCGAGGAACGCGGGGCTGACCGAGGTGAACACCCCGAACAGTGCGAAGCCGACGAACGAGGCGATCGCGGCCGGTCCGAACACCGCGCGCACCTGCGTCGGCAGGCTGGGCGGCTGCGGCCGTACGGTGCTCAGCGGCTGCCGCTCCCGAACGGTCTCCGGAAGCCACAGCACGACGGCGACCGAGCACGCCACCAGGGCGAGGTGCACGACGAACGGCAGGTGGAGAGGCCAGGGCGCGTACTGTGCGAGGAGTCCGGCGAGCAGCGGACCACAGCCCAGCCCGCCCATGTTGGCGGCCGTCGCCACGAACGTGGCCCGGGAGTCGCCGCCGCGCGGCGCCAGCTCCATCACGTGCGCCGTGGCGGCGCCGGTGAACAGGCCGGCGGACAGTCCCGACAGCAGACGTCCCGCATACAGCCAGCCCAGCGCGGTGGCGCACAGAAAGCAGACCGCGCTCGCCGCCGCGAACCCCAGGCCCCACAGCAGGACCGGCCGCCGGCCCACGGCATCCGAGGCGTTGCCCGCCAGCAGCAGCACGCCGATCACCGCGAAGGCGTACACGGCGTACACGACGGTGACCGTCAGCTCGGAGAAGCCGAACTTCTCCTGGTAGAGGGGGTAGAGGGGGGTCGGCAGCGTGGTACCGGCCATACACACGGCGAACACGGCCCCACTGAGCAGACACGGGATCCACCCTCGGCGATCATCGTCCATGCCGCCGACGGTAACCCCGTGCCATCGTGATGGTTTCGCCCCGCTCAGGTCGTACGTCCGGGCGGGTGACGACGCGGTGCGTCCGGGAGGTCTGCACGTGAGAGGCGGCGCCGCCCGTCGATCACGTGCTGTACGTGCGGAAGACCCAAGGTCCTGATCTTGCAGCGGGCGCACCGGCCGACGGCGGATGCGACACGGGCTTTGCATGACCATGCGTCCTGATGCATAATCTATCCATGTCCAAGGTCCTCACCTCCCTGCCCGCCGGCGAGCGCGTCGGCATCGCCTTCTCGGGCGGCCTCGACACCTCGGTCGCAGTCGCATGGATGCGCGACAAGGGCGCCGTCCCGTGCACCTACACCGCCGACATCGGCCAGTACGACGAGCCCGACATCGCTTCTGTGCCCGGCCGCGCGCAGACCTACGGGGCCGAGATCGCGCGTCTGGTCGACTGCCGCGCCGCGCTGGTCGAAGAGGGCCTGGCCGCGCTCACCTGCGGGGCGTTCCACATCCGCTCGGGCGGGCGCGCGTACTTCAACACCACGCCCCTCGGCCGCGCCGTCACGGGCACCCTCCTGGTCCGGGCGATGCTCGAGGACGACGTACAGATCTGGGGCGACGGCTCGACCTTCAAGGGCAACGACATCGAGCGGTTCTACCGCTATGGCCTGCTCGCCAACCCGCACCTGCGGATCTACAAGCCCTGGCTGGACGCGGACTTCGTGACGGAGCTCGGCGGCCGCAAGGAGATGTCGGAGTGGCTGCTCGCCCACGGCCTCCCCTACCGCGACAGCACGGAGAAGGCGTACTCCACCGACGCCAACATCTGGGGCGCCACCCACGAGGCCAAGACGCTGGAGCACCTGGACAACGGCATCGAGACCGTTGAGCCCATCATGGGCGTACGGTTCTGGGATCCCGAGGTCGAGATCCTCCCCGAGGACGTGACGATCGGCTTCGACCAGGGCCGCCCCGTGACGATCAACGGCAAGGAGTACGCCTCCGCCGTCGACCTGGTCATGGAGGCGAACGCCATCGGCGGCCGCCACGGCCTGGGCATGTCGGACCAGATCGAGAACCGGATCATCGAGGCCAAGAGCCGCGGCATCTACGAGGCGCCGGGCATGGCCCTGCTGCACGCGGCCTACGAGCGCCTGGTCAACGCGATCCACAACGAGGACACCCTCGCCCAATACCACAACGAGGGACGGCGCCTGGGCCGGCTGATGTACGAGGGCCGCTGGCTCGACCCGCAGGCGCTGATGATCCGGGAGTCGTTGCAGCGCTGGGTCGGCGCGGCGATCACAGGCGAGGTGACGCTGCGACTGCGGCGCGGTGAGGACTACTCGATCCTCGACACCACGGGCCCGGCGTTCAGCTACCACCCGGACAAGCTCTCGATGGAGCGCACCGAGGACGCCGCGTTCGGCCCGGTGGACCGGATCGGCCAGCTCACCATGCGCAACCTCGACATCGCCGACTCGCGCGCGAAGCTGGAGCAGTACGCCGGACTCGGCCTGATCGGCACCGCCAATCCCGCGATCGGCGCCGCCCAGGCCGCCGCGACCGGGCTCATCGGCACCATGCCGCAGGGCGGCGCCGAGGCCATCGCCTCCCGCGGCGGCGAGGTTTCCGACGACGACGAGATGCTGGACCGCGCCGCGATGGAGTTCGGCACGGACTGATCGCGCCGAGAAGCGGTTGCACCACCGGAGAGGGGGGGGGGGGGGGCCCGCGCGGGGGCGGAGGGGAGGGGTGCCGGGGGCGCGCGCGCGCGGGGGGGGCCGCGCGGCGCGGCCCCCGCGGGCG
>NZ_JBHYKH010000292.1:0-5476 GCF_042741275.1 Streptomyces sp. NPDC058964 | reverse complement strand
TTTCCTTCGTCAGCCGGCGTGAGGCCGAGTGGCCACGGCGGCGATGCCCGCGTCCGTCGATCTGCGCGCCAGGTGTTCCATCTCGGGCAGTGTCCCCGAGCAGTCGCCGCTCAGCACGCGGCGCAGCACCGCCTTGGCGTTGACCAGGCCTGCACCGAGCTCTGTCCGCAACACCCGCATCACGGTCGCACTCCGCGCCGACTGATCACTCACCCGCAGCCACGCGGCTCCGTGCTCGGCGAGCATCTGCTCCCGCCGTACGGCAGGCAGGTCACGTTCATCGTCACCCTCCTCGGCGCGGCGGACAGTGAGACGGGCGCACCGTCAGTGCGGGTGCGAGCCGCCGGTCCGGAGTTCCAGCGCGCGCAGCACGGCCACCATGTCCTCGTCGCCGTGCCCCTGCTCCACGGTCTCGTCGTAAAGGGCGTGGCAGACGTCGAGGAGGGGTGAGGCGACGCCCGCCTTGCGGGCGGCCTCCGCGATCAGGCGGTTGTTCTTCAGTACGTCCTCGGCCGCCGCCTGGACGGCGAAGTCCCGGTCCAGCAGCTTCGCGGACTTCACCCGGGAGACGTCGCTGGCCATCGGGCCCGCGTCGAGCACGTGCCGCAACAGGCGCCGGTCGAGACCCTGCCGGTCGGCGAAGTGGAACGCCTCGGTCAGTCCGGTGACGAGCGTGATGAGGAAGAGGTTCACGGAGAGCTTCATCAGCAGGGCGTCCGGAACGGGGCCGCAGCCGAACGTGTCGCGGCACATGGGGTCGAGCAGTGGCCGCACGGCCGCCACGGTGGCGCCGTCGCCCGCGAGCATCGCCACCAACTGCCCCCGCTCGGCGGGGACGCGGGAACCCGAGACCGGTGCCTCGACGTATCTCCCGCCGGCCGCACGGATGTCGTGCTCCAGACCGCCCGAGTACTCCGGCGAGGTCGTGCCCATGTGGACGACGGTGCGGCCGGCGACGCGCGCGGTGAAGTCCGGGGTGCCGCGCCCCAGGACCGCGTCGACGGCGGCCTCGTCGGCCAGCATCAGGATCACGGTGCGAGCCCGTTCGAAGACCTCGGCGGGACCCGATGCGACCTCGGCTCCAGCCGAGCGCAAGGGCTCGGACCTGGCCGGGGTTCGGTTCCAGACGACGAGCGGCGTTCCCGCGCGGACGAGGTTGAGCGCCATGGGCTGCCCCATGACCCCGAGTCCGACGAAACCCACGTACACGCTGCACCGCCGTTTCCGGCCCGCGCCGAGGCCGAGCCGTCCTCGCCCACCCGTCATGACCGCTGTCATAGTAGCCGGTGTTATGACCACGGTCATAGGATGGTGCCGAAGACCCGTGAATCGATGGCGGTGGGGGAGGTCGGGCATGGCGCACGAGAGGGGGCCACGCGAGCGGATGGTCTTCAGCGCGGCTCAGCTCATCCGGCGTGAGGGGGTGGCCGCCACCGGAATGCGTGAGGTCGCCGCCCACGCCGACGCTCCCCGCGGCTCGCTCCAGCACTACTTCCCCGGCGGCAAGGAACAGCTCGTCAACGAGGCGGTGGGCTGGGCGGGCAGATACGCGGGCAACCGCGTCGATCGCTTCCTCGCCGCCCTGCCCGAGCCGACGCCCAGCGGGCTGTTCGCCCGGATGGTGTGCCAGTGGACCGACGAGTACGAGGCCGAGGGCTTCGCCGGGGGCTGCCCCGTGGCGGCCGCCACGGTGGACTGCGTGGAGTCCACGGCGTCCACCAGGGAGGCCGCCGCTGCCGCGTTCGCGGCCTGGACCGGGTCGGTGGCCAGGGCCCTTACGGACATGGGCGTGCCCGCGGAACGGGCCGCGGCGCTCGCCACGGTCATGATCAGCGCCCTGGAAGGGGCGATCCTCATCGCCCGGGCGGAACATGACACCCGCGCACTGACGACGGTCGCCCGGGAACTCGGCCCCCTCCTCGACGCTGCGGTGAGCACGGCCGGCTCCGACTGACGCCGACCCGCGCCCGCCCTGCGGCCGAGGCGGGAGGTGGGGCGCGCGCCGCCTCTCTCACCCCGGACAGAAGTCCTCGCGAGCGGCCACGAACGCCTCGATGGCCTGGGCGGCCACGCCCGTCACCCGTTGGACTCGTTGGATGTACGGTCGCAGCGGTCCTCGTGGTGCGCCCGCGAGGAGGTGGTCCGGCGACACGGGCATCGCGAAGTACATCCGCGAGACGCCCTCGTGTCGGCGCCGCCCGGAACCCGGGCGGACCGGCCGCGACGCGTCGTGCACGGGCGGCGACAGCGCGGAACGGTCCGGTCCCCCGGGGGCCGCGGGACCGGACCTTTCCTGCTCACCGCGAAGCCGTCAGCCCTGTCGGGCCTTGAAACGCGGGTTCTTCTTGTTGACGACGAAGACCACTCCCCGTCGGCGGATCACCTGAGCCCCCGGTTTGGTCTTCAGCGAACGCAGGGACGTGCGTACCTTCATGGCTGTCTTTCCTCTTTCTCGGGCCCTCGGATCGCGGTCAGTTCCGGGCCGCGGCCGGGCGGCCGTAACGCCGCTCGAAGCGCTCCACACGGCCGGCGGTGTCCACGACCCCGGAGGCTCCGGTGTAGAACGGATGGCTCGCCGACGAGATCTCGACGTCGACCAGCGGGTAGGTGTTGCCGTCCTCCCACTGGATCGCCCGCTCCGAAGCCGCCGTGGAACGCGTCAGGAACGCGACGCCGGCGGCGCGGTCACGGAAAACGACCGCTCGGGAGCTGGGATGAATGCCGGTCCTCATGGGATTTCCTTCCTCATGCCGTCCGCCCAGGGGCGGACGGCAGGTTCAGCGCTCCTCGCGGAACTGGACGTGCTGTCCCAGCACGGGGTCGTACTTGCGCAGGACGAGCCGGTCGGGGTCGTTGCCGCGGTTCTTGCGCGTCACGTAGGTGACGCCGGTCCCGGCCGTCGACTTCAGCCTGACGACGGGACGCGCGGTGCTGCGTGCCACAGGGTCCTCCTTCCACCGACATGGCCTTCTTGATCAGGGCATGTCAGTTCTGTGCTGTACAACAGCGGCTCTCGCCGAAGCATTCCCGCTCCGGCCTCCTCGAGGAATTCGCGTCGCCACATGCGGAAACATCCCGCCGATCTGCTGGTGGCCTCGGCGCGAGCGCGTCATGATGACGCCATTACCCTTCTGCTTCCGACGTCCGAGTGGGGTCCACTCCGGAGAGCACCGTTCCCGGGCAGGTGACGTGGTGGCGACCGACGCACGCGAGGAAGAGGCCATCAAGGCGGTCATCGAACGGCTGAAGACCAGCTACGCGGCCACACACGCACCCGAAGCGGTCGAAGCCGCTGTCGCCGAAGCCCGCACCGCATTCCACGGCCGACCCGTCCGCGACTTCATCCCCATCCTGGTGGAACGCAAGGCACGCGCCATGCTGAACGAAGAGGGGCGGAACTGAGGGAGCGGTGGCACACCCCATGTGCTCGGCTAGGCTTCCCCGCACGACAGACGCGCGCCCGGCGGGACCGATGGGCTTCAGGTAGCCCCCAGGAGATGCCTTGCGGCCGCCACCCGACGCAATCCCGTGGCCGCACCGCCCACCGCATCCCCCTTCGCGCCGCCGGAACACGCACGCCTGCCCTCCGGGAAGCCCCTGGCGTTCCGCGGTTCTCCTCGATCCCAGGTACAGCGCCCGCCTCCTCACCGAAGCCGCACGGGCGGCCGGGAGGCCCCACCCGCGCGAGGTCCGCCGAGAAACGGCATTCCATTCGTTCCCCCGGCACGGTCGGGACCGTGCCGTCGCCCGCCCGCTGGACGGCGGTGCCTCGCCGCGTCGCTCTCGGGCCCGCTGACGGCTGACCGGATGAACCTCGACCCGACATCCTGCTCGTGCCTACGTGTTCGATGACATGACGCGATCGTAGCGGCCGAATATAGGGCGAATCCGCCGATAGAGAGGCTGATGTAGCCCATGCGTCGTTCCCTGCTCGCCGCCTGTACGGCGACGACCGCTCTCCTCACGGCCGTGCCCCTGGCCATGACCCCGACCCCGGCGCTCGCCAAAGGCGGCTCCAACGAGCCCTGGGTGGTGCGCAAGGCCGTAATGCGCGCCGACGCCAAGGAGTTCAAGGGCCTGTGCGGCAAGCAAAAGGATGGGGTGCCGGAGGTCCGCACCTGGCGCCTCTTCCGCGACACCCCTCCGGTCACCGCCGTGCGGGACTACTACCGCAAGGACGACAGCGGCACGGTGTACTGGGACGGCTACGACCCGAAGAACCCGGAGGACACGGTCTCCCTGTCCATCATCGGAGCCTGCTCGGGCGGCCGGGTCACCCTCGACGGCGTCATCGAGGTCGGCACCAGGGACTACCTGTTCACGCCGAACCCCAAGCGCCCCGGCGAGTACTGCCTCGAGGAGATCGACACCCTGAAGCTGCCCCCCAGCGGCCAGGGAGTCGACACCGTGACGGGGAACCTGCCGAAGCACGTCAAGAAGGCACCCAGGAAGGCGCCCAGGGCCGACGCCTCGAACCCCGTCGCCATCGACATCGTCGTGCCCTACACCCCGGCCACCGTCACCGAACTCGGCGGTGTCACCGAGGTGGAGGCCCGGATCCGCTACGGCGTGAGCCAGATGAACAAGGCGCTCGCCATCACCAACGTGCCGGCCAGCGTGCACGTCGTCCACTCCTACCAGACGCTGCCGTCGGGGGTGACCAACGAGGACGCGAACACCCTCCTCAGCAAGCTCAACAACCCCTTCGACGTGAACATCGGCGTCCCGGCCCGTGCGGCCCGGGAGCTCTACGGCGCCGACCTGGTGGCGCTGCTGGCCTCCATCCCCGGCCGGTTCAGCTCGGGCGCGGCCGACCTGCCGTCGGTCGTGACCTCCCAGACCAGCGGGTACGCCTACTCCGTCACGAGCGTTCTGTCCGTGAAGGACTGGGACAACCTCGGCCACGAGCTCGGTCACAACCTGGGCATGCAGCACGACCGCGCGACGGTCATCGCCCAAGGGGGCACGCCGGCACCGGGCGCATCCAACTTCGGCTGGATCACCGCGGACAACGCCTACCACACGCTGATGGCATACAGCACGCCCTGCCGGCCCACCTGCAGGGTCATCAACCAGTACTCCAACACCATCAACACGGTCAACGGCCAGGCGCTCGGAAACGCGCAGAACAACAACGCCGGCGTCGCACAGCTCGCGACGCCCCTCGTGGCCGACTACCGCGCCTCGAAGGTGACCAACCGGAGCAACCTCTCCATGCAGGTCGCCCCGGAGGGCGGCGGCACCGTCTCGGTCAGCGAGTTCGGACCGTACGACCCCGGTACCCAGGTGACGGTCACCGCCAAGGCCAACCCCGGCTGGGTGTTCGCGGGTTGGGAGGTCGACGGCCAGGAAGTGGACGACGCCACGACCCAGTACCAGATCACCATGGACGAGAACCACACCGTCATCGCGCGCTTCAACCAGGTCTGAGTGATCGCACTCCCATCCCGTCGCGGACCCGGCGGGCGGGGTGACC
>NZ_JBHYKH010000291.1:0-11234 GCF_042741275.1 Streptomyces sp. NPDC058964 | reverse complement strand
GCACTGGGCCTGCGCACCGTCCCCGTGGGGGTCGACGACGAGGGCCCGCGCCCCGAGGACCTGCGCGCCGCGCTCGGCTCCGGTGCTCGCGCCCTGATCGTCACGGACCGCGCGCAGAACCCCACCGGCGCCTCGGTGAGCGCCACGCGCGCGCGTGCCCTGCGCGCCGTCCTGAGCGAGTACCCGCAGACGCTGCTGATCGAGGACGACCACGGCCACGGCATCGTCGACCTGCCGCCGCGCCCCCTTGCCGGGGTCACCCGGCACTGGGCCTTCGTCCGCTCCGTCGCCAAGGCGTACGGCCCCGACCTGCGCCTGGCCGTCCTCGCCGGGGACCCCGTCACGGTCGACCGGGTGCGGGGAAGACAGCGGCTGGGGCCGGGTTGGGTGAGCCTTCTGCTGCAACGCGCGGTGGTCCGGATGTGGACGGACGGCGCGGTGGACGGTCCGGCGGTGGCGGCGGCGTACCGCAGCCGCCGGGACCTGCTGATCACCGCGCTCGCGGACCGAGGAGTCGCCGCGCACGGCCGCAGCGGCATGAACGTCTGGATCCCCGTCCCGGACGAGACCGGCGTGGTCGCCCGCCTTCTGCACGCGGGCTGGGCCGTCTCCGCCGGTGCCCGCTTCCGCCTGAGCGCTCCGCCCGGGATCCGCATCACCGTCTCGACGCTGACGCCGGAGGAGACGGGTCCCCTGGCGGAAGCGGTGGCGGCGGCGGTCGGCCCGGCACCGGTCAGGACCTATGTGTAGCCGAGGCCGACCGGCCTCGGAGGGACCGCAGGGGCGCGATCCCGCACCCCAACCCCTCAGGCGCTCCGCCGAACCTGGGTGAGAGCCGCCCCCGCGAGTACGATCACCGCTCCCACGGGAGTGGTCCAGTGGAGCGTCTCGCCCAGGATCGCCACGCCCGCAGCCGTGGCGATGACCGGGATGAAGTAGGTGACCATCTGGGCCGTGGTGGGACCGACCTCGGCGACGAGCCCGTACTGGAGGAGGACGGCCAGCCCGGTGCCGAGCGCGCCCAGCGCGGCGATCGCGAGCAGCGGAACGGGGGAGAAGCGGGCCGGGAGCGAGGTGAACAGCGGTGTCACGACGGCGAGCTGCACCGTGGCCAGCAGCAGTTGCGCGCCGGTCATCGACAGGTGCGAGTGGCCCGACCCGGCCAGCGTGCGGCGGACGTAGATCCAGCCGACCGGGTAGCTGAGGGAGGCCAGCAGGGCCATCGCGGTACCCGTGGCGTCCAGGCCGCTGAAGCCCTGCCAGGCGCCCAGCACCGTCAGCACCCCGAGGAAGCCGAGGCCGAGGCCGGCGAAACGGACCCGCGTCGGACGGTCCTCCGAGAGGGCGACCAGCGACAGCGCCATGCCCCACAGCGGGGAGGTGGCGTTGCAGATGCCCGCCAGCGTCGACGGGATGGTCAGCTCCGAGTAGGCGAAGAGCGAGAAGGGCAGGGCGTTCAGCAGGAACGCGGCGACCGCCAGATGACCCCAGGTACGCGCCCCGCGCGGAAGCCGCTCCCGCTTCACCGCCATCGCCGCCGCGAGCACCGCCGTGCCGAAGACCAGCCGCCCCAGGGTGACCTGGAAGGGGGCGTATGCCTCCGTACCGACCTTGATGAGCAGGAAACTGAAGCCCCAGATCAGGGACAGGGCGCCGAAGCGGAGGCGCCAGTCGAGGCGGGCGCGCGGGCGCAGGGAGGGGCGGACCCGGGCGCGGGCGGTGGTGACGGTGGTCATGGCTACAACGATGCAACAGCCAACCACGTAGCACAATCGAGACTTTCCACGGGATACCTCGTAGCATTGCTTACATGTTGAACCTGGAGCGCCTGCGGACCCTCGACGCCCTCGCCCGGCACGGCTCGGTGAGCCGCGCCGCCGAGGCCCTGCACGTCACCACGTCGGCGGTCTCGCAGCAGATGGGCAAGCTGGAGCGGGAAGTGGGGCAGCAGCTCCTCGCCAAGAACGGGCGCGGTGTGCGCCTCACGGACGCGGGGCGGCTGCTCTCGGAGCACGCGGCGCGGATCCTGTCCCAGGCCGAACTGGCCCAGTCCGATCTGGAGGCGCACCGCGGGCAGGTCGTCGGTGAGCTGCGGCTGTCCGCCTTCCCGACCGCCGCCCGCGGCCTGTTCCCCACCGCGCTCGCGTCCCTGCGGACCTGTCACCCGGCCCTGCGGGTGCGCTCGAGCGAGCTGGAACCGGAGAACGGCATCGCCGGCGTCGTACGTGGCGACCTCGATCTCGCCGTCGTCCTCGACTGGTACAACAAGCCGATGCCGGTCCCGGACGGACTCGTGAAGGCGTCCCTCCTCGACGACCCCGCCGATGTGGCGATGCCGGCCGGCCACCGGCTCGCGGACCGGGACGAGGTGGACCTCGGGGAGTTCACCGAGGACGAGTGGATCACCTGGGGCGAGGGAGAGTTCTGCCACGAATGGCTGATGTTCACGCTGCGCTCGCGTGGCGTGGAGCCGATCGTCGGCCACCGTGCCGCCGAGACGCACACCCAACTGGGGCTGGTGGCAGCCGGGTTGGGGGTGTGCATCGCACCGCTGCTGGGGCGGCACCCGGTGCCCCCCGGTGTCGTCATGGTCCCGCTCAAGCAGCGCGTGCGCCGTCATGTGTACGTCGTCTGGCGTGCCGACGCCGACCGCCGCCCCTCGATCCGCGCGGCCGTCGAGGCACTGCGGGCGGCGGCCGCCGACGTCGGCTGAACCGCCCTACGCGGAACCCAGCTTGCGGAAGTCCCAGGAGACGACCTTCCGCGGGGTCAGCCGGGCCCAGGCGTGCCGCCCGTCGTGCGGCATCTCGTCCAGGCCGAAGTTCTTGCGCGCGAACAGGGTCTCTGCGGTGTCGAGTTCGGCGCACAGCTCACCGGTGCGCGGCACCTCGCCCACGAACTCCACGGTTCCGGACAGCTCGACGCCGCGCAACTGGTCGTACTCCTCGCCCGAGTCCACCACGACCGCCACCCGCGGATCACGGCTCAGCTCCGCCCAGCGCTTGCTGCGCACCACCGAGTACAGCCACAGCGACCGGCCGTCCCAGGCGAACCACAGTGCGCTCACGTGCGGGACGCCGTCCGCGGACACGGTGGCGACCCGGCAGGTGCGCTGCGTGGTCAGGAATTCGTCCAGCTCGCCCGGCGTCATCATGATCTTCCGGCCCCGGCGCTGAGTGACGGTCATGCGGCCCCCTCTTCTCCCACGTCGTGCCAGAGGAGACGGTCCAGGTCTGTCGTCACCCAGATCCTCTGACATCACGTCAGAAAAGAATGAGTCGTCTTCCTTTCAGGCGCAATGGCCGTTAGTCTCGCCCGCCCCGCAGCCCGGCGAAAGGGTGCCTCATGGCGTCGCACGAAGAGCTCGGCGAACTCCTCGACCCCGCGAGCACCGTCCTGCTCACCGTGGAGTGCCAGCAGGGTGTCGTCGGCCCCGACAGCGCGTTGCCCGAACTCGCCCGGGAGGCCCGTGCCTCGGGCGCCCTCGGCAACATCGCGCGGCTGGTCGCCGCCGCCCACGACAGCGGGCTCCAGGTGATCCACGCCGTCGCCGAACGCCGCCCGGACGGCCGGGGCGCCAACCGCAACGCCCGGCTGTTCCGCGCCGCCGAACGGCTCCCCGTCCAGCAGTTGTCGGGCACCACCGCGGTGCGCGTCGCCGCCCCGATCGAGGTCGCCGAGGACGATTTCGTCGTACGGCGGCTGCACGGGCTCTCGCCCATCCAGGGCACCGACGTCGACGCGCTGCTGCGCAACCTCGGCTGCCGCACACTCGTCGTCACGGGCGTCTCGGCCAACGTGGCCGTGCCCAACGCGGTGTTCGACGCGGTGAACCGCGGCTACACCGTCGTCGTGCCGCGCGACGCCATCGCGGGAGTGCCCTCGGACTACACTCCCGCGATGATCCGCAACACCCTCACGCTGGTCGCCACGGTCGCGACCACGGACGAGGTGCTCGGCTGCCTCAAGCTTCCGCGCCGGCGGGCCTGACGCTCAGGTCAGCTTGATCTCGCCGCCGGACACGGTGATCTTCGCGGCGGCGAGCGGCTGGGTCGCGGGACCCCGCTTCACGCTTCCGTCCGCGGCGGAGAAGTGGCTGTTGTGGCACGGACAGACGATGACACCGTCGGCGACACTGCCCACCGCGCACCCCGCGTGGGTGCACTTGGCGGAGAACGCCTTGTACTGGCCGGCCGTCGGCTGTGTGACCACCACGCCCTGGGCCTTGAAGATCTTGCCGCCGCCCTCCGGGATGTCCGAGGTCTTGGCGAGCGCGGTGCCGCCGGCCGCGGCGTTGTCGCCGCCGCCGGAGCCCGCGGTGCCCGAGCCGGTGTCCTGAGTGCCGGTGGAACCGGTCGAACCCGCGGTGCCGGAGGAACCGGACACGCTGGAGGAGGAGTTCGAGGAGTCGTCGCCCGATCCGCCGGCGGTCAGCGCGGCGGCGAGGCCCGCCGCTCCGGCCGCCGCCACGACGGTACGGCGGGCCGGTCCCGCTACGGGCTTGGGCGATGCGCTGGTCATGTGGACAGTCCCTTCCGCGGAGCCTTCTTGGTGATCTGTCCAGGGGTACGGTCTGCGGGCACCACCTGTTCAGACGGTGTCGAGATCCTGACACCTGCGGCATCGGACGGCCATGGGCCGGAGCTGTCGTTCCGCTGCCGGCCGACGGCCCGCCGACTCCCCAGTAACCTGGGGCGATGCTCAAGGAAGTCATCGCGACCCGCTACATCACGCCCCTGCGTGAGGGCGGCTCGCTGCCGGGGCTCGTCGAGGCCGACGACTTCGGAACGTACGTCATGAAGTTCACCGGCGCGGGGCAGGGCCGCAAGACCCTGGTGGCCGAGGTCGTCTGCGGGGAGCTCGCCCGCCGCCTGGGCTTGCGGGTGCCCCGCCTCGTGACGATGGAGCTGGACCCGGTGCTGGGGCTCGGCGAGCCCGACCAGCAGGTGCAGGAGCTGCTGAGGTCCAGCGGTGGCACCAACCTCGGCATGGACTTCCTCTCCGGCGCCCTGGGCTTCGACCCGCTCGCCTTCGCGGTGAGCCCTCAGGAGGCCGGACGGATCGTCTGGTTCGATGCGCTGGTCAACAACGTCGACCGGTCCTGGCGCAACCCGAACCTGCTGATGCACCGGGGCGAACTGTGGCTCATCGACCACGGCGCGACCATGATCTGGCACCACAACTGGCCCGGCGCCGAGGCCTCCGCCGCCCGGCCCTACGACGCCTCGGACCACGCGCTCGTCCGTTTCGGCCCCGATGTCGCGGGCGCCGCCGCCGAACTGGCGCACCTGGTCACCGAGGACCTCCTGGCCGAGGTGACCGCCGAGATCCCGGACGCCTGGCTGGCCGGTGAGCGCGGCTTCGACGGACCGGACGACCTCCGGCGGGCATACGCGCGGCCCCTGCTCGCACGGGCCGCCGTGATCCACGAGCGCGTCACCGGCATCGAGGGGGACAAGTGAGCCAACACCACATCCACATGGCCGGTCATGTGGTCGAGCGCCACATCACCAGGGCGGGTCAGGGCGGCGGCCGGGACGTCTTCGAGTACGCCCTGCTGCGGGTCGTGCCCCGGGTCGAGCGGGGCGAGTGCATCAACGCGGGCGTGGTCGTCTACTGCCGTGCCCGGTCCTACGTCGGCGCCCGCGTCCACCTCGACGAGGCCAGGCTGCTGGCCCTCGACCCGGACGCGGACGTGGCGGGTGTGCGGGCCGCGCTCGGGGCCGTCGAGGACGTGTGCGGCGGCGGGGCGGAGGCGGGACAGGCGGCCCGGGACGACGCCGGACGGCGCTTCCGCTGGCTGATCGCGCCGCGCTCCACGGTCGTGCAGCCCGGACCCGTCCACACGGGGCTCACCACGGATCCGGCGGCCGAGGCGGAGCGGTTGCTGGGCCTTCTGGTGAGGTAATGGATCACATGCACCCGGTGTGGCGTTGACACCGGGTGCCAGGGCTTCTAGCGTCACGTCTGCTGAAGGTACTAAGCGGTCGCTCACCGCGGCTGGGGAATTCTCGAGGGCGAGGAGAAGCAGCAATGTCCACCACTGACCAGCGGGTCGCCATCGTCACCGGCGGGGCCCGCGGCATCGGCGCCGCCACCGCCGTACGACTGGCCGCCGAGGGGCGTGCCGTCGCGGTCATCGACCTCGACGAGGCCGCCTGCAAGGACACCGTGGAGCAGATCACCGCGGCCGGCGGCCGGGCGGTCGCGGTCGGCGCGGACGTCTCCGACGAGGCGCAGGTCGAGGCGGCCGTCGCCCGCGTCGTCGAGGAGCTCGGCGCGCCGACGATCCTCGTCAACAACGCCGGTGTGCTCCGCGACAACCTGCTGTTCAAGATGACGGCCTCCGACTGGGACACCGTCCTGAACGTGCACCTGCGCGGCTCGTTCCTGATGACCAAGGCCGTCCAGAAGCACATGGTGGACGCGGGCTTCGGCCGTGTCGTCAACCTGTCCTCGTCCTCCGCGCTCGGCAACCGCGGCCAGGCCAACTACTCCGCCGCCAAGGCCGGTCTGCAGGGCTTCACCAAGACCCTCGCCATCGAGCTCGGCAAGTTCGGCATCACCGCCAACGCCGTCGCCCCCGGCTTCATCGCCACCGAGATGACCAAGGCCACCGCCGAGCGGGTCAAGATGGGCTTCGAGGAGTTCAAGGCAGCCGCGGCCACCCAGATCCCGGTGCAGCGCGTCGGCGAGCCGGAGGACATCGCCAACGCGATCGCTTTCTTCACGGGCGAGGCGGCCGGCTTCGTCTCCGGCCAGGTGCTGTACGTCGCCGGCGGACCGCTCAACTGAGGACCCTGGGGAACACGGACATGACTGAACTGCCTGAACTCTCCGGCAAGGTCGCCCTCGTCACGGGCGCCAGCCGCGGCATCGGCTACGGTGTCGCCGAGGCGCTGGTCGCCCGCGGCGACCGCGTGGTCATCACCGGCCGCAACGAGGACGCGCTCAAGGAGGCCGTCGACAGGCTCGGCGCCGAGCGGGTCGTCGGCGTGGCCGGCAAGGCGCACGACCTGACCCATCAGGCCGAGGCCGTCGAGCGTGCCATGGAGGCCTTCGGCCGCCTCGACTTCCTGGTCAACAACGCGGGCACGAACCCGGTGTTCGGGCCCATCGCCGACCTCGACCTGGACGTCGCGCGCAAGGTGTTCGAGACCAACGTGATCTCGGCGCGCGGCCTCGCCCAGAAGACCTGGCACGCCTGGCAGAAGGACAACGGCGGAGCGATCGTCAACATCGCCTCGATCGCGGGCCTCGCGCCCTCGCCGTTCATCGGCGCGTACGGCGTCAGCAAGGCGGCGATGATCAACCTCACCCAGCAGCTGGCGCACGAGTTCGCGCCCCGGGTGCGGGTCAACGCGATCGCCCCGGCCGTGGTGAAGACCAAGTTCGCCCAAGCCCTGTACGAGGGCCGCGAGGCGGAGGCCGCGTCGGCCTACCCGCTCGCCCGGCTCGGCGTGCCCTCCGACATCGGCGGCGCCGCCGCCTTCCTCACCTCGGAGCAGTCCGCCTGGATCACCGGGCAGACGCTCGTCGTCGACGGCGGCCTCTTCCTGAACGCCGGGGTGGCCTGACCCCTCGTCCGGACGTAACGATAGGGCGCACATGGGCGCCGTTTCCTTGACGGAAGCGGCGCCTTTGTCGTGCCGGAACAGGGGTTCGCAGGCATGACAACGTCGTCATGCACAGGGCGATCAAGACCCATGTACGAAGCAGGTTCACCCGGCGTGTCACTGCGGTATGGTCTGCCGACCCTTGGTATGGCCGATCGAGGAGTGTGCGCGTTGTTCAACCGGAACCGATGCCTGCAGAAAGTGGCGGCGGTTGCGTCCATATCCCTGGTGGCCGGATGCGGCGTCTTCTCCGACGGTGACCAGGACAGCGGCGGACCGATCGTGGTCGGCACCACCAGCGCTCCCAGCACCCTGGATCCAGCCGCTTCCTGGGACCAGTCCTGGGAGCTCTTCCGCAACATCTACCAGACCCTGCTCAGCTACCCCGACGGCGCGACCACGCCGGAGCCGGACGCGGCCGAGAGCTGCAAGTTCACGGAGTCGAACACCGTCTACACGTGCAAGCTTCGCCCGGATCTGACCTTCTCCAACGGCGACAAGCTGGACGCGCATGCCGTCAAGTACTCGATCGACCGCATCGAGAAGATCAACGTCAGCACCGGCCCCGCGGGCCTGCTGGGCAGCCTCGACCGGGTCCAGGTGCTCGGCGACGACGAGGTCGCCTTCCACCTGAACAAGCCCGACGCCACCTTCCCGTTCGTGCTGGCCACGCCCGGCATGTCGATCGTGGACCCCGAGCAGTACCCGAAGGACGCGCTGCGCAAGGACGGCAAGGTGCTCGGGTCCGGGCCGTACAACCTGCAGTCCTACCAGGAGGGCAAGCAGGCCGTGCTGGTCGGCAACAAGAAGTACAAGGGCTCCGCAGAGCGCAGAAACGATGCGGTGACCATCCGCTACTACCAGGACTCGCGCTCGCTGGCCAACGACCTGCGTGACAAGAAGCTCGACATCACCTTCCGCGGCCTGGCCGCCGACGACGTCATCTCCTTCCAGGCCCACGACTCCAAGGACATCGACCTCATCGACGGACCGAGCAACGAGATCGAGTACCTGGTGTTCAACCCGAAGGACCCGTGGGCCGCAAAGACGGCCGTGCGCAGGGCCATCGCCCAGATCATCAACCGGAGCGAGATCGCGCACCGGATCTACAAGGACACCGTCGAACCGCTGTACTCCATGGTCCCGGCCGGTCTGACCGGGCACACCACCGTCTACTTCGACGACTTCGGCGACCCAAGCGTCAGCAAGGCCACGAAGATCCTCAGGGCGGCCGGCATCACCCAGAAGGTGCCGCTCACCCTCTGGTACACCACCGACCGCTACGGCTCGGCGACCGCCAAGGAGTTCCAGGAGATCAAGCGGCAGCTGGAGGCCTCCGGCCTGTTCACCATCACCCTGCAGGGCCGCCCCTGGAACAAGTACGTGACGGGCTACCAGAAGGGCGAGTACCCGGTGTTCGGGCGCGGCTGGTCCCCCGACTTCCCCGACGCCGACAACTTCATCGCGCCGTTCGTCGGCAAGCAGAACGCCGTCGGCACGCCCTACCCCGCGCCCACGATCACCGACGACCTGCTGCCCCGCTCCCGCCGCCAGAGCGATCGTGCCCTGGTGGTGAAGGAGTTCAGGCAGGCGCAGGCGATCCTGGCGGACGACGTGCGGCTGCTGCCGCTGTGGCAGGGCAAGCAGTACCTGGCCACGAGCGTCGACATCTCCGGTGCGGGGCGGTCGCTCGACCCGTCGGCGATCATGATGGTCTGGGAGCTGTACCGGAAGACCAGCTGGTAGCCGCCGCGTTCATCGGGACGGGAGCCGGTTGTCAGTGGGCGCCTGTAGGTTCGGAGAACGCACCACCTGCAAGTGACCGCACACCGTGAGGACGTTGACGTGACCGACACCGCCATGCTGCCCGAAACCTGGCGCGGGGTTCTGGGCGACGAACTGCAGCAGCCCTACTTCAAGGAGCTGACCGAGTTCGTCGAGGAGGAGCGGGCGAAGGGTCCCGTCTACCCGCCGCGCGAAGAGGTCTTCGCCGCGCTGGACGCCACGCCGTACGAGAAGGTCAAGGTCCTGATCCTCGGCCAGGACCCGTACCACGGCGAGGGCCAGGGACACGGCCTGTGCTTCTCGGTCCGCCCCGGGGTGAAGACCCCGCCCTCCCTGCGCAACATCTACAAGGAGATGAAGGAGGAGCTCGGCACGCCGATCCCGGACAACGGCTATCTGATGCCGTGGGCCCAGCAGGGCGTCCTGCTGCTCAACGCGGTCCTCACCGTGCGCTCCGGCGAGGCCAACTCGCACAAGGGCAAGGGCTGGGAGAAGTTCACGGACGCGGTGATCCGCGCGGTGGCCGACCGGCCCGACCCGGCGGTCTTCGTCCTGTGGGGGAACTACGCGCAGAAGAAGCTGCCCCTGATCGACGACACCCGGCACGTGGTGGTCAAGGGCGCCCACCCCTCGCCGCTGTCCGCGAAGAAGTTCTTCGGCTCCCGACCGTTCACGCAGATCAACGAGGCGATCGCCGCGCAGGGCCACGAGCCGGTGGACTGGACGATCCCGAACCTGGGCTGACCGCCGCGCGGGCGGCCCCGTGCCGTACGCGGGGCCGCCTGACGGGGATCGCCGGTGCCGCCGGTTAGCGTCGGGAGGGACAGCCGACTGGGCCTGTCTCTCGGATCAGCCTGGAGGACGCGGTGGCGGAGCGGCAGGAGCAGACGGCACCGGACGCCGTGCTCACCCGGATCGGGCAGGTCGTCATGCTGCACCACGGCGGGGACCGCGAGGAGGCCAGACGCCGGCTGCTGGACCTGTGGGCGGAGGTCGGGCAGGACGGGGACCCGGTGCACCGCTGCACACTGGCCCACTACCTGGCCGACACCCAGGACGACCCCTCGGACGAACTGGCCTGGGACCTGCGGGCGTTGTCGGCGGCGGAGGAACTCGCGGCCGACGGCGAGGGCCCGACGGCGCTGCACAGCTTCTACCCCTCCCTGCACCTGAACCTCGCCACCGACTACGTGAAACTGGGCCACTCCGAGGCCGCCCGCATCCATCTGCGCCGGGCCCGCGGAGCTGCCGTGACACTCACCGACGACAGCTACGGGGACGGGGTCAGGGCGGCGATCATCCGGCTGGAGCTGCGGCTCGGTGAGGCGGACCCGCCGGGGGGAGACCCGTGGGGTCCGGTCCGTCGTCGGCCGACGTAGTCAATGTCCGTACGTGCGCCCGCAGATCAGGGCCTCGGGGCTGTCCGGCCGCCAGCCGCCGTATTTCCTGCCCAGCGCGCACACGTCGGGCGCCTCGGGCATGGACCGGGGTACATCCGGGATCACGACCGGCGCCTGGACCCGGGGCTCGCGGTGCGGCTGAGGACGGGGACGGACGCGGGCCGAGGGGGCCCGGTCGGGCGCCGGCCGGGGCGCGGCAGAAGGCGGCGCGGGGACGTCGGGGTGTCGCGCCCGCCGGGGCGGGCCGACCATCTCCAGCGCCTCCCGCGCCGGCGCCTGTACGGCCCTCGGCCGCGTGCTGTCGTCCGGCCGGGGAACCGAGGCCTGAGACGGTGCCCCTCCCGGCGGTGGGCCCGGGGCCACCGGCCGCGGGGCCCTCACACATCCGGCGATGGGCGAGACGGCCACCGTGGCCCCGAGCGGTGGGGTGGGA
>NZ_JBHYKH010000290.1:937-11252 GCF_042741275.1 Streptomyces sp. NPDC058964 | reverse complement strand
GTTGTCCCCCACCGTGATCAGCGAAGTGACGGCCGTGTCCGGACCGATGCCCACCACCTCGAGCAGCTGCGGAGCGTGGCGCTCCACCAGGGGGGGCAGGTGGCCTACCAAGTCCTGGACCTCGTCGCTGAGCTGCCTGATGCGCCGGGCCAGGAGACCCAGGGTGAGCACGGCCGCGGCCAGACCGTCGAAGGCGGGCGGCCGGCCGCCGGGGCCGGAGACGCTCGTCGCACCTCGAAAGGCGCCTGCCGGGTCGGCGTTGGGCGGCACCGGGCTGTGCCAGGGCGGCGCCCAGACGCCGCAGGCCGACGTCGATGTCCTCGCCGCGGGACTCCACCAGGCCGTCGGAGTAGAGGGCGAGCACGCTTCCTTCGGGCAGTTCCAGTTCCACGGACTCGAAAGGCACCAGGCCGAGACCGAGGCCCAGCGGGGCTCCGGCCGGCAGGTCGGGGACGGTGACCCCGCCCTGTGCGTCGACGACCAGGGGCGGTGCGCCGATCACGCCCGCAGCTGACTGCTCCGTCCCCCACCGGACCGGCGGTCCGGCTATTGCGTCTGCGGCCACCGCCACCATGACACTCCTTCGACGGTTACGGCCTATGGCATCAGCTTGCAGCTCGGCCTGGGGATCCGCACCTGGGATGCGGCGGTGCCCATAACGCCTTGACCACCGCCGAGCCGACGTCGTCTCCTTCACGGCGTACGGATGAGAGTCCGGCCGGGGCCTTCTCCAACGCCAGCCGAACGAGGCGAGAACGCCCGGGACGTGATGGACACGGCAGCCTCGGGGGCAATCCGTTGGGGACGGCCCACGCATCCATCACCGCAGCCCGAAGAGGGCTCCTCGTTTTCCCGTGACCGGGGCTGGGCACTCGGTGCCCATGGCGACGCGTCCGGTTCCGGTGCGAACCATACTCGCCACCATCGGCCTGGTGCTCGCCACCTACGTCGTACTTGAGCTGGTGGTCCAGGCTCGCCGGGTCCTGATCTGGGCGGTCATCGCCTTGTTCCTGGCCGTCTCCCTTCATCCGGCGGTCGAAGCCCTGCAGCGACGGCTGCCGCGATGCCGACGGTCGGTGGCCGCCCTGCTGGTCTTCCTGGCCGCGGCCGCGGCCGTCGGCGCGGTGGTCGCCCTGTTCGTCATCCCCCTGGCCCAGGAGGGAAGCCGGTTCGCCGGTCGTCTGCCCGTCATGATCAGGGACGCCCAGGCCGGCCGCGGACCAGTCGGCAACCTGTTGGAGCGGACGCACGCTCTGCAGTATCTCCAGCAGCATCAGGCGCAGATCCGCGCGTTCGCCACCGGACTGAGCACGCCCGCCATGAGGTTCCTTCGCAGTGCCGCGAGCACCACGGCAGGCGTCGTCACGATTTTCGTGCTGGCCTATGTGATGGTGCTGGAGGGTCCCAGGGCCATAGACCGGTCCCTGGCCCTCGTGGACGAGGCGCCCGCGGCCCGCATACGCCGCGTTGGAGCCGCTTGCGCTCGCACCGTCAACGGCTATCTGACCGGGAACTTGCTGATCAGCGTCATCTGCGGGCTTCTGACCTACGTCGTGCTGCTGGTTTCCGGAGTGCCGTTCGCCGGGCTGCTGGCCCTCTTCGTCGCCGTGACCGACCTCATTCCCCTGGTGGGAGCCACCATAGGAGCTGTCGTCGCCTCCGGAGTGGCGTTCGTCCACTCCCTGCCGGCCGGCATCGCGGCCGTCATCTTCTTCATCGTCTACCAGCAGGCCGAAAACCATGTCCTGCAACCGGTCATCCTGTCTCGGACGGTGAGACTCAACCCCCTCACCGTGCTGCTGGCCACCCTGATCGCCGCCGAAGTCGCCGGGATCCTCGGTGCCCTGCTGGCGATTCCCGTCACCGGCATCATCCAGGTCGTCCTCGGTGACATCTGGGCTCACCGCGGCGGTCGGCCACTGAGGCTGCCGACACGGACAGACAACGGCCCCGAGAAGGCCGACCGTTCCGACGCCCCCGAATAACGGCCTCACGGGATCCGGCAGCCCAAGCGCAACGAGGAGTTCGCTCAGGTCGACGATGCTTCTCCGCTTCCCCGGCTCGGGCGGAACGTGAGTGCGGCCCTGATGAATGTGCCGATGCCCCAGATCGCCCCGCCCAGTTGGGCGCGCCGCACGACGCCGGCTTCGTCATCGTGACTGCGCCCACTTCGATGCCCGCGAAGGAGCGCTCGCCGGCCGACGGCCGGGCAGGTGGCGTAATGTCGCCGCTCGCCGGCGCCCGGTCGGTCCGGCCTTCGAGACCTCACTCCGCGGGCTACGGCGATCTCCGGGCCGGTGAAGCCACCGATCACCAGGTCCCGCTCGGGCCGCCGTCCCGCCCGTCCGGCCAACCCGACCGCGTCCTGGCGCGTGCGCCGGGTGGACGCACACTGCCGCGGCCAAGGCAAGGAAGGCCAGCGTGCCGAGGGGGCCGGCGACAAGCAGCTCGACTGAAGAGCGACATCTGGTGGCGCTTGTGCCAGCCGGTCAACGGTTACCTTCGTCACTTCGACATTTCCATACGGCGTATGGTAACAATGAAAGCGCACTTCCATACGACGTATGGAACTGCCCGCTCGGACCACACCGGGCGTCATACATCGCCTGGCAGAACCGCCGTTGGCGCAGATCACCCCCTCGGGAAGGAAAGATCATGAACAAGCTCGCGAAGCGCATCGCCCTCACTGTCTCCTCCGTCGCGGTCGCCGGTGCCGCCGTTCTCGGTGCCGGTGGCACTGCTTCGGCCGCGCCCCTTGCGTCCGCGCACGCCCAGCACCCGACCGACGGGGCAGCCGTGGCCGCTGACTACAGCTGGGACCACGGTGTCGGCTACCTGCTCGAGCGGGGCTATTCCTGCGACGAGACCCGCGGCTGGCACCAGGACCGCCACGGCACCGATTCGACCCGGCACGACTGCGACGGTCTCTACTACCGCGATGGTCACTTCTACCGCTGGAACGGCGTGGGACACGGCTGGACGTCCGACAGGTACTACCGCCACGACCTGAGCCGCGACGACCGGTGAGACGGGTCTCGGCCATGAGCGCAAGCAGTTCTCCTCGGCCCTGCCCCTACCCCTGCCGGCGGCGGGGATCCCGCTTGCGGTCGGGGGGTGACGTCCCCGACTGCCGGCCGGGTGAGTGCAGCGCCACTCATCATGCGGTGCGCCAGCGCCGTCCGGTGCCCGCGCCCTGCTGTACCGCCTCCGCCCGCGCCGTCTCTTCGCCACAGGCCCGTGTGAGGCACCGCCGAGCCATACCCGGGAGCGGAAGCCGATGAAGAAGTCCTTGAAGGTCGTAGAACGGCGAGTGGCCGTGCAGCTGGTCGTCTCGCACGTCTACTCGTTGCCCCTCTGCGTACGTCTGCGCTACGAGCCCGCTGATCCCTATGTCGTCCGTGCCGCCTTCTTCGTCGACTGCGACGAGCCGGTCGAATGGGTCTTGGGGCGGGATCTTCTGGCTGACGGTCTGAAGGGTTCCGCAGGCCACGCGGACGTCCGGATCTGGTCGGCCGCGGGGCGGGGGGACCAGTCGATCTACATCGCCCTCGGGTCTTCCGCGGGCACCGCCTTGCTCGAGGTGCCCGTGCAGGACATCTCGTCCTTCCTTCAAGACACCCAGGCTCTGGTGCCACGGGGTACCGAGTCCGGACTCATCGACTGGGATGCCGAACTGGCACACCTCCTCCCCCACGGCTGACCGCCGACCATCCATGCTCAGAAGTAAAGGAACCAGTGTCATGTCCCAGTACCAGCTTCGCGTCTACACCCTGCGCAGCTCCGGCGCGCTCGCCGCCTACGAGAAGATCTGGGCCCAGCACATTCCCGGTATGGCCAAGCACCGGATCACCACCCACGGCGTCTGGACGGTGCCCGCGGCGCCCGGAAGCGACACTCCCCGGCTGTACGCCCTCGTTTCCTACAAGGACGCCGACGACGTGCAGGAGCGGCTGGAGGCATACCTGTCGAGTCCTGAATTCCGCGCGGACATGGAGGGCTTCGACATCAGCCGGATCGTCGGCCTCGACGAGACCCTGCTGACGCCCACCGTGGACTCTCCCTTGCGCTGACGGTCGGCCTGCGACGAGTGAGGCGGCCAGAAGGGCCGGTATCCGGCGGCCCTGCGATGGTGGTTCCGGTGTCGTCGATGACGACCCACCAGTGGCGGGCGCCTGTGCGGTCATGTGCATCTCCTCGGACTCGGACAGCATGCCGTTCCGGTCCAAGGACGGCTCTGCACTGCGTGACCGGGCCCCGGCAACCACGGCCGGCGTCGAGGTGGGGACCGCGACGAGTCGGTTCACTACAACCACGACCGGTACAGCGTCGATCGCTGAGGCCAAGGGCGCCCTTTGTCCGGCAACCACCGTTGGCCACATCTCCGTGATGGCCCCGGCCGGCAGTGGCCTCGCCTGCTCCCGTCGGCCGGGCGCCCTTGCGACGGCCCGAAGAACTGCTCCTGCGGGTGTCCTCGTGCCGACCGCCACCGGTCCTCGCAGTAACCGCGTCTCTGTGCAGCCCCCTTGAATCCGACGACAGCCCTTCCGATGGCCCTCCCCGGATGACGCGAAACACCAGGAGTAAGACCCAGTGAAGTCATTGAGAACTGTGATCCAGGGGCTACCTGTGAAGCTTGTCGGCGTGTATGCGACGTCCTTGCCCATGATCATGAATCTGCGGTACGAGCCGAGTGATCCCTACGTGGTCCATGCCGCATTCACCACCGATGTCGACAGCGACGAGCCGGTGGAATGGATCATCGGGCGCGATTTGCTGATCGACGGCCTGGAGGGCCCCGCCGGCGAGGGAGACGTTCGCATATGGCCCACCGGCGAGGAGGGCTGCCGCGACTTGTACATCCTTCTCAACCCGCCGTCCGGTACGGCCCTGCTCAAGGCCCCAGCGCAGGAATTCAAGGCGTTCCTGCAGGAAACGGAGGCAGTGGTGCCCCGGGGGGCCGAGCTTGACCACAGCGACTTCGACCGCTTGCTGGCGCACTTCCTCGCCGAAAGGTGAGTCCTGTCAGGGTGCGACCTGAGGCAGGCACACGGACGTCTGCGCCTCGGTGTTCACCGCCATGGTGAGTGGCTGTCAGCAGTCGTGGCGTCGAGGGCGGTCGGGCCGAAGCCAGCCGCGGTCAGGATGTTCGCCGCGACTCCGCGGCCGACCCGCCCCGGTGAGACCAGCCGCCACGCGGCAACCCGCTACCTGCGTCGCGTCGCCCACCTTCCCGCGCTCCGTAGCTCGCCGCTCATCGGCAGGCTCTGCCGCAGGGACGCATCTGAAGGCGTCTACGTCGTCGTGGTGCGCCCTGCAGCGGAAGTCTGGCCGCCGTTTGTCCGCTTCGCGCTCGCCCCGCAAGCCCACTGGTGGACGACGGCCGAGTTGCGGTCAGCCGGAGTGCTGGCCGAGCCTGCTAGAGATCTCGCAGTAGCACGACACCTCACCTGCGCCGGGCCCGCACCTACGACGAGGGGGGACGGGGTCTGCTCCTGGTCGCTCGGTTCGCCGAGCATTGGAGAACGCGGCACGCCCGCCACGTCAGGACGGTCTGAGCCGAGCTGAGCGAAAAGGAGTCCGCTGGATCCCCGGCATGGGATTCCCTGTAGGCGCGACGACGGACGGAGCTCTGCGGTGAGCGGATGCGTCGACCACGAGCTCGGGGGCTCAGCAGGAACGACGTTCGATGCGCTGCTCGAGCCAGATCGTCTTGCGGCTCTGGCTGTGGCGGCAGCCCCAGCGAGCGGTGAGGCCGGGTGCTGCTGGAGTCGGCAGCTCGACGAGGCCGACGGTTCCCCTCCAGGAGGGAGACCAGGAACAAGCCAACGACCATGGTCATTTCACGGTTCGGCGTCGGCATACGGCTGCCGTGTAGAGGCTGGAGGTGGAACCACCCCGCCGGGCGGTCTCACCCGACGTGACGGGGCGGCTCCCGTGTGTCGCAGCCTGGGATCGTCCGACTGCGGGCACGCCTCAGGCGCCAGTGCCTATGGCGCAGCGTCTCAGGCTGACTGGCTCAATGGCCGGCGTGCCGGCTGTCAGGACCGGCAGCGAGGCGGCTTTCCAGGCCCGTGATCAGCGTGTCCATCACGAGGCGGAACATGTGGTCCTGGTCAGGGCCTTCGGGGGCCGCACCCGTAGAGCCAGGGCGTGCGTCCGTGGCCCCGTCTTCGTCGGCTTCAGGGCCGTGGGGCTTGAGGGTCGACCACTGGTGGAGTGCGCCGTTTAGTTCTGCGGTGAGGACGCCGATGACGACGGCGACCATCAGCGCGGCAATCTTCGAGACCTCTGACTGCGGCACACCGGCAGCGGCCACGATGGCGGTGAGGGCGGTCCAGAACGGGTCGTCCGGCTGGATGAAGTCGGACTGGTGGCTGAACGAGTAGGCCATCAGTTCGGGGTGACGGTGCGCCAGGGTCCGGAAGTCTGTGGCGAGCAGACGGATCCGCTCCTGCCAGGGAGCGTCCTCCAGTGTCACGGTGCGGAACTGCGCTCCGACCATTCTCGTCACGCCGCGCAGCACGGCTTCCTTGTTCGGCACGTGGTGGTACAGCGACATCGGGTTCGCGTCGAGCTCGGTGGCGAGTTTACGCATGGTGAGCGCCTCGACACCGTCCGCGTCGATCAGCCGCAGGGCGGCGGCGTAGATCCCGGCCTCGGTCAGAGGCACGTCCCTCTTCCTCGTTCCCCGCGGGGGACGCCTCACCTTCTTTTCCATACCTCGTACGGTATCAGTTTCGTACGCCGTATGAAAATGACCTGAATCACAGCGCTCACCAGGGCGACCGGGCTTGCTTCACGTTTCCATACGTCGTACGGTACCAATTCCATACGGCGTATGTTTCCGTACGGCGCCACGGCATCGACCTGAGCAGCGCGCCCTTGCCCATCCCCTCCACGCAGAGGAGCAAGACATGACCACGCACTCCGCGAACGGCCTTCGCCCCATCCGGTCCCCGCGCGGGATCCCCCTCCTCGGCAACACGCCGCAGATCCCCGGCACCAACCCGGTGGAGTACTTCGGCGAGCTGTCCAAGCAGTTCCCCGAGGGCATCTACGGCTTGGACATCGCCGGTGTCGAGCAGATCTTCGTCTACGACCCGGACCTGGTGGCCGAGGTCTCCGACGAGACACGGTTCTTCAAGCAGATCGAGAAGACGCCGCTGCAGCATGTCCGGGACTTCGCGGGCGCGGGGCTGTTCACGGCCCACCAGCACGAGGAGGAATGGGGCATGGCGCACCGGATCCTCCTGCCGGCGTTCAGCCAGCGGGCCATGAGGGCCTACTACGGGCAGATGCTGGAGATCGCCCAGAACCTGGTGGGTAAGTGGGAGCGCAAGGCGGGTCAGCCGGTCAACATCACCGACGACTACACCCGGCTGACGCTGGACACGATCGCCCTGTCGGGGTTCGGCTACCGGTTCCGGTCCTTCGACAAGGAGGAGCTGCACCCCTTCCTCAACGCGCTGCTGGGTGCGCTGGTGGAGTCGCTGCGGCGCTCGCAGGAGCTGCCGATGATGACCAAGTTCCGCAAGGCCGATGCCAAGAAGTACGGCGAGAACATCCAGCAGATGCGGGACCTGGTCGAGAGCGTGATCAAGGAGCGCCGCGAGGGGAAGGGCGGCGGTGAGGAGGACCTGCTGGGCCTGATGCTGGAGGCCACCGACCCGGAGACCGGCAAGCTGCTGGCCGACGACAACGTCCGCGACCAGGTGCTGACGTTCCTGATCGCCGGTCACGAGACCACCAGTGGTCTGCTGTCGTTCGCCACGTACTCGCTGATGCGCAACCCGCACGTGCTGGCCCAGGCGTACGCCGAGGTGGACCGGCTGATGCCAGGTGACACGGTCCCGGACTACGACACGATCATGCAGCTGGACGTCATCCCGCGGATCCTGGACGAGACCCTGCGCCTGTGGGCTCCCATCCCGGCGTTCGGCAAGACGGCGCGGGAGGACACCGTCATCGGCGGCCGCTACGAGCTGAAGAAGGGCGCGAAGGTCCTCATCCTGGAGGGCCCGCTGCACACACACCCCAAGGCGTGGGACCGTCCCAATGAGTTCGACATCGACCGGTGGCTGCCGGAGAACCGCGTCCAGCAGCACCCGCACGCCTACAAGCCGTTCGGCAACGGCCTGCGTGCCTGCATCGGCCGGCAGTTCGCGCTCACCGAGGCCCGCCTGGCCCTGGCGCTGGTGCTGCAGAAGTTCAAGCTCTCGGACACCGGCGACTACAAGATGGACGTGCGGGAGGCGCTGACGCGCAAGCCCGGCAACTTCGAGCTGATCGTGCGCCGTCGTCAGGAGCACGAGCGGACCGTCTTCGGCGCCGCGGACGTGCAGACCGGCGACACGCAGGCGCAGGCAGCGGTCAGCGGTGTCGGGGTGAACCTGACCGTCGCCTACGGCTCCAGCCTCGGCTCGTGCGAGGACCTGGCCCGCACCATCGCCGACCGCGGCGAGCGCTCCGGCTTCGGCACCACCCTCGTCAGCCTGGACGAGCTGGGTGACAACCTGCCCTCCGAGGGCCTGCTCGCCGTCGTCGCCGCCAGCTACAACGGCAAGGCCCCCGACAACGCCCAGCGCTTCGACGACCTGCTCGCCGCCGGACTGCCCGAGGGCTCACTGGCGAATGTGCGGTACGCGCTGCTGGGCGCCGGCAACACCCAGTGGGTGGCCACCTATCAGGCATTCCCCAAGCGGATCGAGGAAGGTCTGCTGGCCGCCGGCGCCACCCCCATCGTCGAGCGCGGCATCGCGGACGCCGCCGGGGACTTCGACGGCATGGCCACCCGCTGGATGAACACCCTGTGGGCCACCCTGGCCGAGGAGTACGCCGCCGACACCTCCCAGGCCAGCGGCCCCCGCTACCAGGTCCAGCTGCTCACCGAGTCCGACGTGCGCCCCGCCATCGTCTCCGAGCAGGCGTACCCGCTCACCGTGGTCGCCAACGACGAGCTCGTGGCCGACGCGACCGGCCTGTGGGACTTCAGCATCGAACCGCCGCGCCCGTCCGCGAAGTCCATCACCTTCGAGCTGCCCGACGGCGTCACCTACGACACCGGCAACCACCTGGCCGTCTTCGCCAAGAACGAACTCGCTCTGGTGGAGCGCGCCCTGAGGCGGCTCGGCGTCGACTACGACCAGGTGCTCCGGCTCGACCAGCCGGCCGGTGGCCGCACCCACCTGCCGGTCGGCACCCCGGTCACCGCCGGCATCCTGCTCACCGAGTTCCTGGAGCTGCAGGACGTGGCCACCCGCTCCCAGATACAGACGCTCGCCGAGCACACCGAGTGCCCGTGGACCCGGCCGCAGCTCCAGGCGTACACCGCCGAAACGGAGGAGGCCGAGGAGCGCTACCAGAAGGAGATCCTCGGCAAGCGCATCTCGGTGCTGGGCCTGCTGGAGCGCTTCCCCGCCATCGAGCTGCCGCTCGCGGTCTTCCTGGAGATGACGGGCCCCATCCGTCCCCGCTTCTACTCCATCTCCTCCGCCCCGTCGGCCAACCCGCGCCACGTGCGCCTGACCGTCGGCCTGCTGGAAGGCCCGGCCCTGTCCGGCGACGGCCAGTACCGCGGCACCTGCTCCTCCTACATCGCGAGCCTGGAGCCCGGGGATGTCATTTACGGCTACGTCCGCGTGCCCTCCCCGACGTTCGCCCCGCCCGCCGACCCCGCCACGCCGCTGATCCTCATCGGCCCCGGCACCGGCATCGCGCCGCTGCGCGGCTTCCTGGAGGAGCGGGCCTGGCAGTACGAGAACGGCACCCAGGTGGGCCTGTCCCAGGTGTTCGTCGGCTGCCGCCACCCGGAGCACGACTACTTCTACCGGGGCGAGATGGAGATGTGGGAGCTGTCCGGGATCGCCCAGGTGCACACCGCCTTCTCCGCGGTGACCGGCCACCCGGCCCGGTTCGTGCAGAACGCCATAGCCAACGCCGCCGACACGGTGTGGCAGGCCATCCAGGACGGCGCGTACATCTACGTCTGCGGTGACGGCCGCCGCATGGCCCCCGCCGTCCGCGAGGCACTCGCCGCCATCCACCGCCAGAAGACCGGCAGCGACGACGAGACCGCCCAGCAGTGGCTCGCCCAGCTCGAAGCGGACGAGCGCTACCAGCAGGACGTCTTCGCCTGACCGTCGCACGCCGTCGCGGCGCGTCGACCCCCAGCCGCCGGGGGGCGGGGGGGGGGGGGGCGGCCCCCCCCCCCCCCCCCCCCCCCCCCCCCCCACCCCCACCCCCCCCACCCCCCCCGCCAGAGAAGGTGGGGGGGGCAGGGAGTGCGGGGGGTGTTTTAAAAAAAAACACGCCCCCC
>NZ_JBHYKH010000290.1:0-927 GCF_042741275.1 Streptomyces sp. NPDC058964 | reverse complement strand
GGGCGGACTCCCCCACCCCCGGGGGGGTGTGTGGCGACGTCTCTCCCCCCCCCCCCGCCCCCCGCCCCCACCAGCCACTCAGACACCCCATGGCACCCATGGCCCGGACCACCGGGCCGTGCCGCTCACAGAAAGCAGATCCTCATGGACACCATGCTCGCCGGACGCTTCCACCTGGACAGCAAGAAGTTCGCCGTGGAAGAGGTCCCGATCCCCGTGCCGGGCCCGGGCGAGGTCCTCATCGAGGTCAAGGCCGCAGGCGTCTGCCTCTCCGACGTCCACCTGCTCGACGGCTCCCTCGTCCCGCTGTTCGCCACCTCCGACACGGTCACCGTCGGCCACGAGGTCTCCGGCGTCATCCACACGCACGGCCCCGACCTCAAGCGCGGCCTGCCCGTCGGCACCCGCGTCACCCTGGAGGCCGGCAAGACCTGCGGCACGTGCGCCGGCTGCGTGCGCCACCGCCCCTGCACCCAGATGCTCACCGCCGGCATCGACTACGACGGCGGCTGGGCCGAGTACGTCATCGCCCGCGAGGACACCCTCATCCCCATCCCCGACAGCCTCCCCTTCGACCAGGCCGCGATCATCCCCGACGCGGTCTCCACCCCCTACGCCGCCGTCGTCGCCACCGCGGGCGTCCGTGCCGCCCAGTCCGTCGGCGTCTGGGGCGTGGGCGGAGTCGGCGCGCACAACGTACGCCTCGCCCGCTTGGTCGGCGCCGCCCCGATCATCGCCGTCGACCCGCTGGCCAGCGCCCGCGAGCGCGCCCTCGCCTTCGGCGCGGACCTCGCGCTCGACCCGGCAGCTCCCGACTTCGCCGACCAGGTCCGCGCGGCCACCGGCGGACGCGGCCTCGACTTCGCCTTCGACTGCGCCGGCGTCCCCGCCGTCCGCGACCAGGCCGCCTCCGTGCTCGGCCTGGGC
>NZ_JBHYKH010000289.1:0-11318 GCF_042741275.1 Streptomyces sp. NPDC058964 | reverse complement strand
GAGCTGGGGAGCATTTACCGACCCGCGACTGTAAACACCCCCCCCCGGCGCGCCCCCCCCCGGGTCTCGCGCACTCCGTTCACACCCCGTGTGAACGGACCCGCACTAGTCTGACGGCACCAGGCCATTCGGGGGGCATTCATGCAGCCCAACACTCTGCTCGACGCGATCCTGGACGAGGCGGGGATCTCGCACGCCGGCCTCGCCGCCCATGTCAACCAGGCGGGCCGCGCCCGGGGCCTCGCGCTGCGGTACGAACACACCGCCGTGGCGCGGTGGCTCAAGGGGCAGCGGCCGCGCGGTCAGGTGCCCGACCTCATCTGCGAGGTACTGGCCGGCCGCCTGCACCGGCCGGTCACGCTCGACGACATCGGCCTGGGCGTCCCGGGGGAGCCCTCGACCCCCCATGGCACCTCGCTGTCCGGCTTCGTGGAGCGCGCCACCGCCCTGTGGCGCTCCGACGAGCAGCAGCGCCCGCACATACTGGGCGCGCCCGCCGTCACCGGCACCCCCGCCGTGATGCCGGTGTGGGAGTGGGAGAACCCGCCCGAGGACGTGGACGTCTCCCGCGGCGGCCGTCACCGGGTCACCCCGGTCGACATCGCGATGCTGCGCGCGGCCCGTGCCCATTACGAGCAGATGTACCGCAAGGCGGGAGGCATAGCGACGCGCACCCGTATCGTCGGCTTCCTCAATGCCGAGGCGGCCCCGCTGCTGCGCGGCAGCTACACCGACGCCACTGGGCGTCAACTGCATCGTGCCACCGGCGGGTTGGTGGCTGTCGCGGGTATCTGCGCCTACGACTCAGACGCGCACGGCCTCGCCCAGCGCTACTTCCACCAGGCCCTGCGCCTGGCGAAGGCCAGCGGTGACCGGGGACTCGGGGCGTACGTCATCGCGCTGCTCGTCAACCAGGCGCTGTTCATGAAGGAGTACCGTCAGGCCGTCGCCTTCGCGGAGGCCGCGCTGCGCGCCGCCGGCAAGCACATCACCCCGGCCCTCGCCTCGGACCTCTACGCGATGCAGGCCAAGGCGTACGCGCACCTCGGCGACGGCACGAGCGCGCTGTCCTGCATCCGGCGTGCCGAGACCGCCGCCGAACGCATCCGGCGCGGATACGAACCCGACGAGACCGGCTATGTCCAGCCGGGCCTCGTCAACGTGCAGGTGGCCGAGGCTCTGCTCAGCCTCGGCGAACTCGCGGCCGCCCGGGAGCATGCCGCGGCCGCCGTGGACAACCCGGCCCACGACCGGGGGCGGGTGCACCGGCTCGCCATGCTCAGCACCATCGAACTCCGCCAGGGCAATGCCGACAAAGCGGTGGCCACGGCCGTGCAGATGGCCGAACAGGCCCGCGGAATGGAGTCCCAGCGGCTGCGTGACAGACTCCGCGCGGTGCGCGAACACCTGGTGCGCAGCGGCTGTGCCGGAACCGCTGAAGCCGCCGAACTCATCGACGGGGCACTGCGCGTACCGCTGTAGGCGCACGGTAGGCCTGAGGAGTCGCTGCTGCGATATTGCCACTTACTCGGCGGAAGGTGGCAGAACCGTGCAGTGGACGAAACAGAACGAACAAACTGTGTATGAAAACCGCTGGTTCAGCGTCAATCTCGCAGATGTCGAGCTGCCGGACGGCCGGCATCTCGACCACTTCCTGATACGGCTGCGGCCCGTTGCCGTGGCCACGGTGGTGAACGAGGCCAACGAGGTCCTCCTCCTGTGGCGCCACCGATTCATCACGGACAGCTGGGGGTGGGAACTGGCCGCGGGCGTCGTGGAGGACGGAGAGGACATCGCCCGCGCGGCCGCCAGGGAACTCGAAGAGGAGACCGGCTGGCGGCCGGGGCCTTTGCACCATCTCATGAGCGTGGAGCCGTCCAACGGCCTCACGGACGCGCGGCACCACATCTACTGGGCCGACGAGGGCGAGTACGTCGGGCATCCCGTGGACGACTTCGAGTCGGACCGCCGGGAGTGGGTCCCCCTCAAGCTCGTCCCGGACATGATCGCCCGCGGGGAGGTCCCGGCCGCCAACATGGCGGCCGCGTTACTCCTGCTGCATCACCTCAGGCTCGCCGATGCTTAGTGGGCCAGCGCCTGCCAGACCGTCACGACGAGCGCTCCCAGCGCCGTGAGCGCGGCGACCGACGGCAACGGCCAGCGTGCGTGTTCCAGCGAGACCATGCGGGTGTTCAGCTCCTCCAGTTCCTTGGCTGTCTCCTTCGTGCGGTGAGTGAGCAGGGCCAGCCCTCCCTCGACACGGGCGTACGCCACATCGAGGCGCCGGCGTAACTCTGCGAGTTCTCCATGGACCACGGGATGCTCGGGATCGGCGGTCACGGGTCCGCTCCTTTCCGTAGTTGTCTCTCGTCCCTTGCATGCGCATGAGGAGTCAACTCGCCTGGTGGACGCGTGGGGAGCGTGTGCGAAGGGCATATGCGTGCCAGGCGCGCACACGGTGTGTGAATGGCTCGGGCCCGGCACCGTTCCCCGGTGCCGGGCCCGTCCGAGCCAAGGATTTACCTTGCGTAATCAGCTGTAGGTGTAGAAGCCGGAGCCGGACTTCCGTCCGAGCCGGCCCGCCTCCACCATCCGCTGGAGCAGCGGGGGAGCGGCGTACAGCGGCTCCTTGTACTCCTCGTACATCGAGTTGGCGATCGAGACGACGGTGTCCAGGCCGATCAGGTCGGACAGCTTCAGCGGCCCCATCGGGTGGGCGCAGCCCATCTCCATGCCGTTGTCGATGTCCTCGCGGCTGGCGATGCCCGACTCGAACATGCGGATGGCGGACAGCAGATACGGCACCAGCAGCGCGTTGACCACGAAACCGGACCGGTCCTGGGCGCGGATGGCGTGCTTGCCGAGCACCTTCTCGGCGAACAGCTGGGCCCGGCCGAGCGTGCCCTCGGAGGTGGTGAGCGCCGGGATCAGCTCGACGAGCTGCTGCACCGGGGCCGGGTTGAAGAAGTGGATGCCGACGACGTGGTCGGGGCGCGAGGTGGCCACCGCCAGCTTCACCAGCGGGATGGAGGAGGTGTTGGAGGCCAGGATCGCGTCCGGCCGGGTCACCACCTGGTCGAGCACCTGGAAGATCTCCGTCTTCACCTGCTCGTTCTCCACGACCGCCTCGATGACCAGGTCGCGGTCCGCGAACTCGCCGAGGTCGGTGGTGAAGCTCAGCCGCGCCAGCGTCGAGTCCCGCTCCTCCTCGCTGATCTTGCCCCGCTCGGCGGCCTTGGCCAGGGAGTTGAACAGCCGGGTACGGCCGATCTCCAGGGCCTCGCCGGTGGTCTCGGCGACCTTGACGTCCAGTCCGGAGCGGGCGCACACCTCGGCGATGCCCGCTCCCATCTGGCCGCAGCCCACCACTCCGACGCGCGCGATGTCTCCCGCCGGGATCTCCGTCACATCGTCCCCTTCGCTGATCTACGCCTGCCGCAGGACTTCCGGGTTCGGCGCCTGCTCCGATCGTGCACGTTACTCCGAAGTATCGATGATCGATCGTCCGGGTGGGGGCATCCTAGGGCCCGGAACGATCGGTGATGGAGCGGATGCGCAGCGTATGGGGGTTCCAGATGGGCCGAGTGTCACGCCGGGCGTTCGCGCTGGCGGCACTGTCCGGGCTGGCCGTCGTCAAGGGGTCGGCGGCGGCACCGCACGGCCCGCGGGCGGCGGCGACGCAGGGTCCGCGGGCGGCGGCCGGGCGCGGCCCGCGCGCGGTCACCGAGATGCGGGGCGTGTGGGTGGCGACCGTCAAGAACCGTGACTGGCCCTCGCGCACGGGTCTGTCCGCGGACGAGCAGCGCAAGGAGCTCATGGCCCATCTCGACCGGGCGGCCCGCGACCGGCTGAACACGGTGATCTTCCAGGTGCGGCCCACGGCGGACGCGCTGTGGCCCTCCCCCTACGAGCCCTGGTCCGAGTACCTCACCGGCACCCAGGGGCTGTCCCCGGGCTGGGACCCGCTGGGCACCGCCGTTACGGAGGCCCACGCCCGTGGCCTGCAGCTGCACGCCTGGTTCAACCCGTACCGGATCGCCGACCACGGTGAACCGGAGAAGCTCGTCGCGTCCCACCCGGCCCGCAGACACCCCGACTGGGCGGTGCCCTACGGCGGACGGCTCTACTACAACCCCGGCCTGCCCGAGGTCCGCGCCTTTGTGCAGGACGCGATGCTCGACGCCGTGGCGAGGTACCCCGTCGACGCCGTCCACTTCGACGACTACTTCTACCCGTATCCGGTGGCCGGCCAGGCCTTCGACGACGACGCCGCGTTCGACAGGTACGGCGGCGGCTTCGCGAACCGTGCCGCCTGGCGCCGCGACAACGTCGACAGGCTGATGCGGGAGATCGGGGCCCGGATCAAGCGGATCCGGCCCGGCACGCAGTTCGGCGTCAGCCCCTTCGGGGTGTGGCGCAACGCGAGGAACGACCCGCTGGGTTCCGACACCCGGGCGGGCGTGCAGACGTACGACGATCTGCACGCGGACACCCGCACGTGGGTGCGCGAGAACTGGATCGACTACATCGCCCCCCAGGTGTACTGGCACCTCGGCTTCGCCGACGCCGACTACGCGGAACTGGTGCCCTGGTGGGCGGAGGTGGCCAAGGGGTCGAAGACGAAGCTGTACGTGGGTGAGGCCCTGTACAAGGCCGGTGCCGCCGGCCAGCCCTCCGCCTGGCGCGATCCGGTCGAGCTGTCCCGCCACCTCACCTTCGCCGCGGCGTACCCCGAGGTGCGCGGGCACGTCTTCTTCTCCGCCCGGGAAGTGGCGACGGACCCGGCGGGAGCGATGGCACGGGTGATCGCCGACCACTACCTGCAGCCGGCGAGTCCCCCGCGCTGATCACCTCTCCTTTTCCGGGTGGCGCACCTCGCAGTCGGGGCCGGGGGACATGACGGCCTCGCGCCCGTCCGGGAAGCGGACACGGTAGGGCGGGTTGCCCTCCGTGCCCATCACTTCGACGACTTCGGTGACCTGGTCGTGCTGGCCGACCACCCTGCCGTGCTGGACAAGCTGGTCGCCCACGGTTGCGCGCATCTGTAGGCCTCCTCACGATCGCGATCGCTGGGTGACGGCGATGCACACGAGCACCGCGGCGGCGGTCAGCGGAGCGGCCGCCGTGAGGTGCTCGCCCAGCAGCAGCACCGACCACACCAGTGTGAGCAGCGGCTGAGCCAACTGCAACTGGCTGGCCTTCGGTATGCCGATGGCCGCCATGCCCCGGTACCAGACGACGAGACCGAGGAATTGGGAGCCCGCCGCCACCCAGATCAGACCCGCCACTCCGTGCGCCGTCAGCCGCACGGGTTCGTACGACAGCGCCAGCGCGGCCGCCGGCACGCTGAGCGGCAGACACAGCACCAGCGCCCAGCCGATGACCTGCCAGCCCGGCATGACGCGGGCCAGCCGGCCGCCCTCGGTGTAGCCGGCCGCGCACACCAGCAGGGCCGCGAACAGGTATCCGTCGGCGGCCGTGAGCGCGCCACCGCTCTGCTGCACGGTGAAGGCGAGCACGGCGGCGGCGCCCGCCAGTGCCGCCGTCCAGAAGGTGCGCGAGGGCCGGGTGCCCATGCGCAGCGCGGAGCAGAGCGCTGTGGTCAGCGGCAGCAGACCCACGACGACGGCGGCGTGCGAGGTGGTGGAGGTCTGCAGAGCGAGTGTGGTCAGCAGCGGGAAGCCGAGCACCACTCCGGCTGCGACCACGGTCAGACCAGCCCAGTGCCGGCGGTCGGGCAGCGGCACCCGCAGCACCAGCAGACAGCTGCCCGCGATCATCGCAGCGAGGACGCTGCGCACGGCCACCAGCGACCAGGGACCGAAGCCCTCCAGACCCCACGCCGTGGCCGGGAACGTGAGGGAGAAGGCGACGACGCCCAGGGTGGCCTGCAGGGTACCGAGGCCGGGGGCTTCCCGATGAGTGGCGACCGCTATCGGGGTCGCTGTAGTAGCGCTACTCTGTACTCTCATGCAACAGAGTAGCAGTGTTACCGATCTGGCAAACCGGCTGCGGCAGGAGTTGGATCGCTACTCACCCGGCGGAAAGCTTCCGTCGAGCCGCGCGCTCGTCGAACGGTTCCGGGTGAGTCCGGTGACCGTTTCGCGCGCCCTGGCGCAGCTGGCCGCCGAGGGACTGGTGGTCACCCGCCCCGGCGCCGGCGCCTTCCGTGCCCGGTCGCGCACCACGCCCGCCCCGGCCGGGGACACCTCCTGGCAGGAGGTCGCGCTCAGCGCCGACGCCGCCGCCGAACTCGTACCCCGCACCGTGGACGCCTCCGGGGTGACGGTCTCGCTCGCCGTCCCGCCGCCCGGCGTACTGGAGCTCAGCGGCGGCTATCTGCACCCCTCTCTCCAGCCCGAGCGGGCGATGGCCGCCGCCCTGGCCCGCGCCGGGCGGCGACCCGGTGCCTGGGGACGGCCGCCCATGGAGGGGCTGCCCGAGCTGCGGGAGTGGTTCGCGCGGCACATCGGCGGCTCCGTCGGCGCGGCCGACGTGCTGATCGCCGCGGGCGGCCAGTCCGCGCTGGCCACCACCCTGCGCGCGCTCGCCCCGCCGGGCGCCCCCGTGCTCGTCGAGTCACCGACCTACCCGGGCATGCTGGCGATCGCCCGGGCGGCCGGACTGCGCCCCGTGCCCGTGCCGGTCGACCCCGACGGGGTACGGACGGAACTGCTCGCCGACGCGTTCCGGGCGACCGGCGCCCGGGTGTTCGTCTGCCAGCCCCTGTTCCAGAACCCGACCGGCGCCGTGCTCGCGCCGGACCGGCGCGCCGAGGTCGTACGCATCGCCCGCGAGGCGGGCGCCTTCGTGGTCGAGGACGACTTCGTGCGCCGGCTGGTGCACGCGGACTCCGGACCGCTGCCGCGTCCGCTGGCCGCCGACGACGGTGACGGTGTCGTCGTCCATGTCGGCTCGCTGACCAAGGCGACCTCGCCCAGCTTCCGGGTGAGTGCCCTGGCCGCTCGGGGTCCCGTGCTGGAACGCCTGCGAGCCATTCAGGTCGTCGACTCCTTCTTCGTCCCCCGGCCGATGCAGGAGGCCGCGCTCGAACTCGTCGGCTCTCCCGCCTGGCCGCGCCATCTGCGGGCCGTCTCGGCCGAGTTGAAGACCCGCCGCGACGCGCTGACCAGCGCGCTCCGCCTCCACCTCCCCGAACTCGCCCTGCCCCACGTGCCGTCCGGCGGCTACCACCTCTGGCTGCGCCTCCCCGACGGAGCCGACGAGTCCGCCCTGACCGGCGCCGCCCTGCGCGCGGGCGTCGCGATCGCCCCCGGCCGACCGTACTTCAGCGCCGAACCGCCCGCCGCCCACGTCCGGTTGAGCTTCGCGGCGGTCGCCGGGACCGGGGAGATCGCGGAAGGCGTACGACGGCTGCGGACGGCGTGTGACGAGGTGCTCCACTAGGCCGGCCCGGCGGGACGGGACGCTCAGCGCATCGGGACCAGCCCGCAGACGAACTCCAGCGACTCGAACAGCTCCGGCGTCGGGCGCACACCCGTGATCCGGTGGGCGAGCGCGAAGGCGGCCTCGGTGTGCAGACTGACGTCCTGGTCCTCCTCCTTGCCCAGGTCGAAGCCCGACTCCCGCATCTCGGCGAGGAGTTCGTCCGGACGGCTGCCGTCGCGCCGGTGGGGGAAGAGCGGCTCGAAGTGCAGGCGTATGTCGCCGTCCTCGAACCAGTAGAAGTGGTCGACCGCGTTGATGTTCCGGAAGTGCGAGACGACGGTGCGGCCCCGGGACAGCGGGAGGGCGAACCGGTCGGTGATGCCGACGTAGCCGTTGTGCTCCACCATGAGCGTCCAGTCGCCGACGGCGGCCACGGCGACGAGCAGCAGGTCGTCGTCGTACTCGTCCCAGGCGTCGTAGGACGGCTCGGCCAGCGCCTCGACGCCGGAGATCCGTTCGTCCGGCTCGGCACCAAGCTCCCGGAGCAGCTCCTCGGGCGCGATTCCCTCGACGAGCGTGACGCAGTACGCCTCCATCAGCGCGGCATACCGCTCGTCGAGCCAGGCGTAGTCGGTGGCGGTCGTGGTGGCGGTCATGGCCGCAGCATGGCACCCGCCACTGACAACGCCCGTGCCGGGCCGGGGAACCCGTTCGACCTCGACGGGCCGCCCTGGAAGTATTCCGGCATGAACGACGCACCGGTCCTGCCCGATGGCTTTGAGTTCTCCGCCGACACCGACCGCGTCGACGTCGGCCGCGTCCACCGCTGGCTGTCGACCGACGCGTACTGGGCGATCGGACGCTCCCGGGAGAGGCACGAGCACGCGATGGCGTCCTCGCTGAACTTCGGGGTGTACGAGACGGCCTCCGGTGCGCAGGTGGCGTACGCGCGCGTGGTGACCGACCGGGCGCTGTTCGCCTGGCTCGCGGACGTGTACGTGGACCCGTCGGTGCGCGGGAAGGGCGTCGGCACGGCACTGGTCGGGGGAGTGCGCGAGCACCTGCGTCCGTACGGGGTGCGCCGGGTCCTGCTCGCGACCCACGACGCGCACGGGGTCTACGAGAAGCTCGGCTTCGCGCCGCTGGAGCGGCCGGACCAGTGGATGGCGCTCCACTTCGTGACCTCCGCCGACACGGACTGAACCCTGATTTCGCGCTACTTGTCCGGCAGATCCTGACCTTGCAGTAAGGATTTGCAAACCTCGGGTAACCAGCGTGCTTCGACCCTTGACCTGTGCACTTGCGAGGCAGACCATCTCCGCATGCAACTTCGGGTCACGTTCGTCGCCGCCGCGCGCAGCTCCCCGCTGCTCGCGGAGCGCTTCCAGGACGACCGGCCGCTGGACCAGGCGGGCTGGGACGAGGTGCAGCGAGCAGCGGGGGAGCTGCTGCCACTGGCCGCATCCGACCTTCGCTACTGTTCACCGACACCGCGCAGCCGCGCCACCGGCGACGCCCTGGGTTACGCTCCGCTGGTGCAGCCCGCCCTGCGGGACTGCGACATGGGCCGCTGGCGCGGGTTCACGCTCGGCGAGGCGATGGCCCGCGAGCCGGAGGCGGTGGACGCCTGGCTCGCCGACTCGCGCTCCGCGCCGCACGGGGGCGAGTCCCTGCTGGCGTTCATCACCCGGGTCGGCGGCTGGCTCGACACCCGACCCGCCGACGACGGCGGCCGTATCGTCGCCGTGGCCGAGCCCTCGGTGATCCGCGCCGCCCTCGTGTACGTCCTGAAGGCGCCGCCCTCGACGTACTGGAACATCGACGTCCGTCCCTTGTCGGCGACCAGTGTCATGGGCCGGGCGGGCCGCTGGAACCTCCGCTTCGACGGAGCGGTGGCTCAGCACACGCGCGCGTAGTCGGTGATCAGTACGAGGTCCTTCGCGGGACCGCCCACCCGCCACACCGTGCGCCAGTGGTCCTCGTCCAGGACGGTGAACTCGCCGCGGTAGAGGTCCGCGGAGCACGGGTGGTCGGCGACATGGCGCCCGGAGGTCAGGTCCAGGTCGTGGAAGGGCCGCCCGTCCGCGAAACGGACGTCCGCCGTGCCCGGGGAGGCCCCCGGCAGGACGCGGAGCGTCCGCTCGGCCGGGCGGGCCACCCCCTGCCAGGTGAACGTGCCGGACTCCTCGTGCAGCAGCCCGCCCTCCGCCAGGGGGCCGAACTCGGTGACGCCCTCGAACCGCCCCTCCTCACCGCTCGCCAGATCCCGCACGGTCCGCTCCACGCGCCAGCGCCCGGCCAGATGGGCCAGCACGTCGGGCACGGGCCGGAACTCGCCCATCGTCATCCCCTCCTCGTCGTCCGGCGGCGCGGGCCGTCCGGGAAGTCCGCCCGCGCCCCGCGCCCGGACCGGGCCCGGATCTCCCGGTGCGCGGCGTGCCGCAGGAGACGGAGCAGGGCCGGGGAACGGCAGCATCGCGTCCATGCCGTCGACCTTACGACCCCGCACGCGCTTCTCAAGCGGGCCGCTGTCCGAGCGGCAGCAGCCCGCGCTCGGCGAAGACCTTCTTGGCGGCGAACGTGGCGTTCAGGGCTTTGGGTATGCCGCAGTAGACGGCGGAGTGCAGAAGGGCCTCGACGATCTGCTCGGGCGTGAGGCCCACGTTCAGGGCCGCGTTGACGTGCACGTCCAGCTGGGCCTCGCAGCCGCCCAGGGCGGTCAGCATGCCCAGGGTGACCAGTTGGCGGTCGCGCGGGGCGAGTCCGGGACGGTCGTAGATGTCGCCGAACGCCCAGGCCACGATCTGGTGACCGAGCTCGGGGCTGATGTCGGCGAGCGAGTCGACGACCCGTCGGCCGGCCTCGCCGTCGACCTTCTTCAGAACCTCCAGGCCGTGGGCGAAGCGCTCTTCACGGGTGGTGTTCTCGCTCATGTCGGCTCGTCCGTCCCCGGCTGCGGCTCTTCGGCCAGCAGCCGTTCGTAGTGGTCGATCTTGTCGTCCAGCGCGGTCGCGTTGTGCCGCAACGCCCTGATCCGGTCCGCCAGTTCGGCGCGGTGCGCGCGGAGCATCGCCAGCCGCTCGGCGACCGTCGCGTCCCCCGCGGCCCGCAGCCGCGCGAAGCGCTGCATGTCGGCGATCGACATGCCCGTCTCGCGCAGCCGCAGCAGGAACTCCAGCCAGGCCAGGTCCCCCGCCTCGTACCGGCGCTGGTTGCCGGTGGTCCGGCCGACCCGCTCGATCAGGCCGGCCTTCTCGTAGTAGCGCAGGGTGTCGTGCGAGAGGCCGGTGCGCTCGGCGACCTGGGCGATGGTCAGGGAGGGGTCCCGGTCCCGCGGGAGGGGCTGTCCGCTGGTCATGGGAAGACCGTAGAACCTGGAGTGCACTCCAGGTCAAGCGAGTCGCCCGCGCCGATCCCATTCACTCTTCGACCGTGCGCGGGACAATTCATGTTTCCCTGTAGTTCACCGGGTTTTCCGTAAGTCCACTTGTGCATTGGAAATTCCCTCACCGATTTTCGTTCGCGACACAACCATCCGGAATCCCGACCCGTCTAAGACGGCGAATCGACAATGCGCGGGGAGTGACACCCCCGGACGAGACGCCATGCGTCCCACTTCCTCTGGGGGCCTGCGAAGAATGGAATGCACGACCCTGCACGCCGACGTTTCTCGTGGCATTCCGCGCGGCGGCCACCGACGCCGAGCGGACCGGAACGGGGTGTGAATCCCGCGACCCGCCCGGCGCCGGAGGCCGGGCCCGCTTCGCCCGCGGATCCGCCGGCCGGCCGGCCGCGCGGACTCCGGGCGCGGCTCGGTCTCCCGCGCCCGGCCGCCGGACCGGCACCGGCGGCGGCCCTGCTCGCGGCGGCCGTCACGGTCCTCGTGTTATGCGCCGCCGACGCCGTCGCGCGCTGTTAATGGTTCTTTC
>NZ_JBHYKH010000288.1:0-11392 GCF_042741275.1 Streptomyces sp. NPDC058964 | reverse complement strand
TGCCCGCAGGCTCATGGGTGGGGTGCTCCTCGTTCCTCGGTCAGTGGTCGAGCGGCATCGTGGCGGTCCTGTGGGCGGAGCCGAAGTCCCAGACGATCCTGGGGATGCGGACGGTGGCGGTGACGGTGACGGTGTCGCCGCCCTCCGAGGAGGCGCACCGTACGTCGATCCCGCCACTGACCGCGTCCGCGCACGCCTGCCCCACGTCCTGCCGCAGCGAGGCGGCACGCGCCCCCGCATGGGCCGCCGTTCCCGCCTGTTCGGCCGCGTAGGCGACGGCCCCGATCTGGATGCCGGCCAGGCCGACGATCAGCAGGATCGGGATGAAACCGAGGTACTCGATGGCGACCTGCCCTCTGTCGCGTCGTCCGCCGAGGTACGGCATCTCAGTCCTTCACCTCCTCCACGGCGCCGGCGTGACCGTGCACCGTGACCGGGAAGCCGATCGCGCCCGGGAAGAGGACGGGGACCTTGAGGTACACGTCGGCGGTCACATAGCCGACTCCGCCGCAGTTCACCGTGGCATCCCCCCTCCACGCCGCCGACAGGTGCTTCAGCCCCGCGGCCCGGCAGGCGGCCTCGCGGCTTCCCCGCGGCGCCGCCGTCCCCGCCCGTACCGCCTCGTCCGCAGCATTCCCGGCGAGCGTGAAGGTGTACCCCACCAGCACGCACTGCCACACCAGCACCAACGTCAGAACGATCAGCGGAGTCATGCCGAGGAACTCGACGGTGACCTGGCCCCGGTCACCGCCCGGTCGTCTCATCCCCCTCACTGCGTCACTCCTTCCGGCGCCGAAGACTCACCGGCCCCCGGTCGCCCCGCAGCCGGCCGCCGCGATGCGACCCCTCGGGCACGCGCACCAGCCCCAGTTCTCCGGCGAGCGCCCACAGGGCCTGTTTCACCGTGCTCTTGCTGTCGAGCTCGTGGATGCGTCCGGCGTCCACGGCCGCCTGGAGTTCCTTGAAGTTGGCGGGAACGGCAGTGCCGGCCAGTCCGGTGCCGGTGATGCGCTGGATCAGCGGCGGCTGGATCTCCGTACCGCGGGTGTGGCGGTTGACCACCACCGTGGTCTCCTCGGCCTTGCGGATCTGCAGCCGGTCCCACATCCGGACGGTCCGTTTGGCGGCCCGTACCGCGACCACGTCCGGAGTGGTCACCAGGACAGCGGTGTCGGCCATCTCGACGGCGGCCGCGTTCGCCCCGCCGAGCTGGGCGCCGCAGTCGATGACGACGACCTCGTAGCGGGAGCGCACGGCGCTGACGATCTGGCGGGCGGCGCGGTCGGTGACCTCCTCACCGCGTTCGCCCTCGCCGGGGGCGAGCAGCAGGGCCAGGCCGGTGTCGTGGCGGAAGACGGCGTCGGCGAGGACGCGGGGGGAGATGTCGGTGATGGCGGCGAGGTCGACGACCGAGCGGCGGAACTGGACGTCGAGGTAGGAGGCGACGTCACCGGTCTGGAGGTCCATGTCGATCAGGGCGGTGGCGCGGCCGGAGGCCTGGGCGGCGAGGGCCAGCTGGACCGCGGTGACGGTGGTGCCGACGCCTCCCTTGGCGCCGCTGACCGTGACGACCGTGCCGCCGACGCCGGAGAACACGTCGGCTCCGTGGCCGAGGTGGCGCCGTACGCCGACGGACCACTGGGCGACGGCCTGGACGCGGCTGCCCAGCTCCTCGTAGCTGAGCGGGAGGCCGACCAGGCCGCGGGCGCCGGCGTCCATGGCGGCGGAGAAGAGGCCGGGGCTGACGTCCGTGGTGACGAGGATGACGCCGACGGCCGGGAAGCGCAGGGCGACCTCGCGGATCAGCTCCAGCGCGGGGACCGGTCCGATGCGCTCGTGCACGACGACGACCTCGGGGAGTTCGTCGACGGACTCGGCGGCGAGGCGGGAGAGGGTGTCGATCAGCTGGGTGGAGTCGACGACGGGGGCGACCGGTTCGGCGTCCGGCAGCTGGCTGAGCAGGGTCGTGATCGAGCGGACGGCGTCCGCGTCCGAGACGGCCGGGAGGATCCTGATGGGCATGCGGGCCGCCTCTCACTTGTCCGTCGCGAGTTCGTACGTGCGGTCCTTGTCCGGGACGGTGGTCTGGCTGCCGGGTGCCACCAGGGCGAGCCGGACCCGCTGGGCGAACGACTCGGCGTAGGTGATGCGCTGGGCGTCGATGGTGGACAGTGCGAAGGTGATCGGGACGGCGTCGGTGGGCTGCTGGTTCTTGTTGTCGGGCTCCAGCGAGGTGAGTCTGCCGACGTCGAGGACCCGGGCGTTGGTCACGATGATCTTCGACTGGTCGGGATCGCCCTGCTTCCTGCCCTCGAAGGTGGCGTAGACGTTGACGCGGGAGCCCGGGGTGATCTTGCCGGCGACACCGGTGGCCGCGTCGATCATGATGGCGACCTCCTGCTGGCCCGCCTGGAGCGCGGGCTGGTCGACGATCATGTCGGTCTGCAGCAGGGAGCCCTTGCGCAGGGTGGTCACGGCGATCTTGCCCTGGATCTCGCTCAGGCTGGTGACCGCGTTGGACGACAGCCATCGCCTGGGCATCTCGATCTTCTCGAACTGGCCCGTGTTCAGCGTCGTGTAGGGCGCCACGTCGGACCTGAGCCGGTACGCGGTGACCTCGGGGCCGACCTTGGACTTCACGTCATCGATGACGGAGAGCACGCCGGCGAACGCGCCGAGGGCGCACAGGACCGACAGGATCAGGAGTATCACGCCGCGGCGCTGACGGGAGTTCATGAACCGTGCAACCTCATTGGGGGAATCGGTCGAGCCGGGTCGAAGGGGGGTGAGCGGGGGCCTTGGCCCGTCAGGCGGGCGTGCGTTGCTCCAGGGCCCGTGGGGCCGGTGGTTCGTAGCCGGGCGGGGTCGCGGAGCAGAAGACGCAGCGGTCGCCGATGACGTCGATGCCGCACCAGTGGCAGGTGCTCTGCCGTACCGAGGTGACGAGCTGGTAGAGGACGGAGAGGTCGGCGAGATAACTGCAGAACTCGATGACCCTGCCCGTGCCCCACCAGTTGGGCGACTCGGCCGGCAGCGGGGCCTCGCGCAGCCCGTGGGCGCTCCAGGCCTTGGAGAGGGTGCCGATCCACTCGGACTGCAGCTGCCCCTTGGCGACGAGCATCCAGGTGCCGAACTCGGGGCCGGTCAGGGTGGCGTCGGGCCCGATCCGGACGAGCTGCGGTTCGGGATGGGCGACCACGGCGAACTGGCTGCCGGGCACCCAGGACTTGGCGTGCGCCTTGAGGCCGACGGGCACCCGGTCCAGCCTGGCGACGGAGCCGAGGACCGCGCCGGAGTGGATGTAGTGGGTGAGCAGCCGTCCCGCGGAGGCGAGGACGCCGGGGCTGAGGTCGCAGGATGCCAGCTGTCTCAACTGGCGGGCCAGGACGGCGATCCCGAGCGGCGGCAGCTCGGGACGGAACAGGGCTATCCGGTCGCTCTCCAGCAGCGACCGGAGGGTGTGCAGTCGCTGGGTCACGCCGGCCGGCACGGCCTGCGAGGACACGACGATCACATGTCCGTGCTGTTCCACGAGGGCCTGGAGTTCGGCCAGCGCATGCTCCAGCGGCCGCTTGTCGAGATCCCGCAGCACGACGGCGGGCATGGTCCGTTCGTCCTGCGGCGGCAGCGCCATGTCGGCACTGGTCACGGCAATGGCAGTTGGCACGCGCAGCTCCCCGCTCTTCACACCCTTCGGCCCGCCGGTGTTACTCCAGCGCGCCGGAACGACTTCATTGCGTGACTACCTGAGCACTGTATCCACGCCTCTGTGACCGGAGAACAGCGTTTGTGCAGCCGACCGGGATCCGTGTTCTCACAAGACCCGCCAAATCGGGACAGGTTGAGCACGACGCCGGAACTTCACATGGTCTGGACCTATTGACAGTCAGATTGGTCTGGACCAACTTGTTTGTCATGTCCAGATACAGACGACGCACGCGAACCTGGTCTGCCGTCGCGGCCCTCTCGACGGCCGTGGCGCTGGCGGGGATGTCCGCCGGTCCGGCATCCGCCGCGGATGTGAACAACGTCAAGAACGCCGGCTTCGAGTCGGCCCTGAGCAACTGGACCTGCTCCGCGGACAGCGGTACGACGGTCCCCTCCCCCGTCCACTCCGGCTCGGCCGCGCTGAAGGCGGCACCGGCCGGGCAGGACGACGCCCAGTGCACCCAGACGGTGGCGGTGAAGCCCAACTCCTCGTACGCGCTGAGCGCGTGGGTGCAGGGTGGCTACGCGTACCTGGGCGTGACGGGCACGGGCACGACGGACGTGTCCACCTGGACCCCAGACTCGACCTCGTGGAAGCAGCTGTCGACCACGTTCACGACGGGCGCGTCGACGACATCCGTCACGGTGTACACGCACGGCTGGTACGGCCAGCCGGCCTACTACGCCGACGACGTGTCGCTGTACGGTCCCGACGGCGGCGGGGGCGGCGACCCGGCCCCGACGGTGCCGGCCGCACCGGCCGGTCCGAGCGTGTCCGGCACGACCTCGTCGTCGGTGTCGCTCGCCTGGACCGCGGTGCCGGGCGCGACGGGCTACAACGTCTACCGCGACGGGACGAAGACCAGCGCGGTCACCGGCACGTCGGCGACGGTGACCGGCCTGGCGGCCTCGACCTCGTACTCCTTCCAGGTCACCGCGACCAACTCGGCGGGCGAGTCCCCCAAGTCCGCGGCGGTGACGGCAACGACGGCGGCGTCCGGCGGCGGGGGCGGCGGCGCCCTGCCCAAGCACGCGGTGACCGGATACTGGCAGAACTTCGACAACGGGGCGACGGTCCAGAAGATCTCCGACGTCCCGGCGTCGTACGACATCATCGCGGTGGCCTTCGCGGACGCCACGTCGACCCCGGGCGCCGTCACCTTCAACCTGGACTCGGCCGGGCTCGGCGGTTACACCGTCGACCAGTTCAAGGCCGACATCAGGGCGAAGCAGGCGGCCGGGAAGAAGGTCGTGGTCTCGGTCGGCGGGCAGAACGGCACGGTGTCGGTGAGCGACCCGGCGTCGGCGGCGAACTTCGCGGACTCCGTCTACTCGCTGATGCAGACGTACGGCTTCGACGGCGTCGACATCGACCTGGAGAACGGCCTCGACGCGACGTACATGACGCAGGCGCTGCGCGCGCTGTCGGCGAAGGCGGGCCCGTCCCTGATCCTGACGATGGCCCCGCAGACGATCGACATGCAGTCCACGTCGAACTCGTACTTCCGGACGGCGCTGAACCTGAAGGACATCCTCACGGTCGTCAACATGCAGTACTACAACAGCGGTTCGATGCTGGGCTGTGACGGCAAGGTGTACTCCCAGGGCTCGGTCGACTTCCTGACCGCCCTGGCCTGCATCCAGCTGGAGGGCGGCCTGTCCCCGTCGCAGGTCGGCCTGGGCCTGCCGGCGTCGACGCGGGCGGCCGGAAGCGGGTACGTGTCGCCGACCGTGGTGAACAACGCGCTGGACTGCCTGGCCAAGGGCACCGGCTGCGGCTCCTTCAAACCGTCGAAGACCTATCCCGACCTGCGCGGCGCGATGACCTGGTCGACGAACTGGGACGCGGCCTCCGGGAACGCCTGGTCGAGCGCGGTGGGAGCGCACGTGCACACACTGCCCTGACGGGCACGCCCGACGCCCCGGCGGCCGGAAGGCCGCCGGGGTCAGGGCTTCGGGGCTACGGCCGTCGCCGACCGCAGCCGTCGCACCCACACGTCCCGAGCCCGAACCACACGGCCTTGCCCGGCCCGTCCCGACGGCAGCCGCAGCGCCGGGCGAGCGCATCCACCGGGGACGTCCCCCGGCCGCACGGGTCCGCACGCCCCCCTCACGCCAACCGGTGCTCTCGGGCGAGGGCCACGCCGGGGAGACCGTGCCCGCGCAGACTGCGCGGCTGATTTCGGCCGGTGCTCTTTGTCCCATCTTGACCCGGCCATGCCAACGCTTCACCATGAGCGCCGACCCACACAGTCAACGCACAGTCCACGCACAGCGTCCGCACCCCGCACGTCGCACTGAAGCACCCCAGCTCCGCTCCGCCCCCCACATCCGGTGACCCCGGATTTCCTGGAGACCAAGGAGAATTCATGCGACTTCGCACCCGCGGCTCAGGCGTCCGCGGCAGCAGAAGGACAGCCGCGCTCGGCGCCCTGCTGGCCCTCGCCCTCGCGGCACCCGTGTCGGCGACGGCCGCACGGGCAAGTGCCGGCAGCGCACACAGGGCGGCACCCTCCGCCGACGACGTCCGGCAGTACGAGATCCACCGGAGCACCGGCCCGGTGACCCGGACGGCCATCCAGCAGACCGGCGTCACCGTGGACGAGGCCGACGACGAGACCGTGGTCGTCTCCGGACGCGCGGCCCAGATCGAACGGCTCAGGCACCTCGGCTACGACGTCACGCCGTTGGGCGCCGCGCCGGACCGGTCGAGCCCCGCCGACGACCTGCGGCTGTTCGACTTCCCCTCGGCGGACTCGAAGTACCACAACTACGCCGAGATGAATGCGGAGATCGACCAGCGGCTCGCCGCCTACCCGAACATCATGAGCAAGCGGGTGATCGGCAAGTCCTACCAGGGCCGGGACATCGTGGCCATCAAGGTCAGCGACAACGTGGCCACGGACGAGGACGAGCCCGAGGTCCTCTTCACCGCCCACCAGCACGCACGTGAGCACCTGACCGTGGAGATGGCGCTGTACCTGCTGCGGGAGCTGGGCGCCGGTTACGGCACCGACTCCAGGGTGACCAACATCGTCAACAGCCGCGAGATATGGATCGTGCCGGACCTGAACCCGGACGGCGGCGAGTACGACATCGCCACCGGGTCCTACCGGTCATGGCGCAAGAACCGGCAGCCCAACAGCGGTTCGTCGTACGTGGGTACGGACCTCAACCGCAACTGGAACTACAAGTGGGGCTGCTGCGGCGGGTCCTCGGGCTCCAAGTCCTCGGAGACCTACCGGGGCGCGGCGGCGGAGTCGGCACCCGAGGTGAAGGTCGTCTCCGACTTCGTGCGCGGCCGGGTCGTCGGCGGCAAGCAGCAGATCAAGGCGGGCATCGACTTCCACACGTACAGCGAGCTGGTGCTGTGGCCCTTCGGGTACACCTACTCCGACACGGCCACCGGGATGACGGCCGACGACGCCGCCGCCTTCAAGGCGGTCGGGCAGAAGATGGCCGCCAGCAACGGGTACACCCCGGAGCAGGCGAGCGACCTGTACATCACCGACGGGTCGATCGACGACTACCTCTGGGGCGTGTACAAGATCTTCGACTACACCTTCGAGATGTACCCGACGTCCAGCTGGGACGGGGGGTTCTACCCGCCCGACGAGGTGATCGAGCGGGAGACCTCCCGGAACCGGGACGCGGTGTTCCAGCTGCTGGAGAACGCCGACTGCATGTACCGGGCGATCGGGAAGGAAGCCCAGTACTGCAGTTGACCGGTCAGTCCTCGAAGTAGGCGTCCAGCACCGCGTCCAGCTGCTCTTCCCACTCCTTGAAGCGGCTCCTGGCCGTCGCCTCGATCTCGATCGGGTACCAGCGGCGGTCAGGAGTGTGCACCGTGATGGTGAACCGCTTGCCGAAGCGGGGCGACTCCGTCTCGACGGCACCGATCTCGTCCCAGCGGAACTCGCACTGCTCCTCGTCGAGGCGCAGGCGGACGCCGTCGCGGTCGGCCACTATCCTCGCGCGACGGTCGGAGGCCTCGAAGACGGGACCCGCCGGGCCGTCCTCCCCGTCCTCCGGGTCGTCCCGCTCCGCGTCCTGCTCCTCGGCGTCCTGGGCGGCGGGTGCCGCCGGGGCCGCGTCCTCGACCGCCGCCGCCTCGGCCTCTTCCGGCTCGGCGTCGTCCGGTTCGGCGGACACGGGTGAGGTGAGCCCGGGGACGAAGGCCGGGTCGAACCCGGCGCCCTCCAGGGGCTGGCTGCTCGATCCTATGCGCTGCTCCACGGCGGAAGTATGGACGACATTCCTGTGCCGGAACCAGCCAGCCCACCCTTCACCCCGGTTCGGCCCGGTTACTCGTCCATGAAGACGATCCGCCGTGTCCGTCCTCCGTCGCCCGGCACCGGGGTCACCGCGGCACGGCCGGCCGGCACCGCGCGCTCCCGGCCCCAGGCGCGGATCTCCTCGATCTGCTCGGGGTTGCTGACACTGAGCGGCCGGACCTGGGCGAAGGTGTCCATGACGTAGGAGTCCTTCAGCTGGTGCGCTCCCCCGCGCCGCACCGCCTCCTCGCCCACGTCGTGCAGCGCCGCCTCGATGTCGGAACCGGCGAAGCCCTCGGAGAGGTCGACGAGCCGGTCCAGCCGGTCCGGGTCGAGGTCGGCCTGGAGGTAGCGGTGGTGGTAGATACGGATGATCTCCTTGCGGTCCTGGGCATCGGGCAGGTCGACGAAGAACAGTTCGTCGAAACGGCCCTTGCGCAGCAGTTCGGGCGGCAGGCTGCGGATGTCGTTGGCGGTGGCGACGACGAAGGCCCGGGACTGGGACTCCTGCAGCCAGTAGAGGAACTGGCCGATGATGCGCTGCGGTACGCCGGACATGTCGTCGCGGCCGGCCAGCCCCTTCTCGATCTCGTCGATCCACAGGACGCAGGGCGCCACCCGGTCGGCCATGGCGAGCGCCTCCCGGAAGCGGCCCTCGGACTCCCCGAGGTACTTGCCGTGGATGCTGGCCATGTCGAGCCGGTACAGGGGCAGTTTCCAGTCGTGCGCGATGGCCTTGGCGGACAGGGACTTGCCGCAGCCCGGAACGCCGACCAGGAGCACTCCGCGCGGGGGCCGCAGGGATGTGTGCCTGAGGTCGCGGGAGATCATGTCGTGCTTGCGCTCCAGCCAGGTGCGCAGACCGCTCAGGCCGCCGATGGCGTAGTCGCTCTGCCTGAGCTGGACCCGCTCAAGGCCCGTGAGGTCGCTGAAGATGCGGTCCTTCGCCTGGGCGAGACCGAGGACGTCGTCACGGCGGATGGCGCCCTTTGCCGCGATGGTCGCCATGAGGTTGACGCACTCGGCCTCGGTGACACCGCTCAGGAACTCGGCTGCCCGGCGGGCGTCCTCCTCGGTCCACTCGATGGGGATGTGACCGTGGTGGTCGCCGAGGAAGCCGCTCAGAATGCCGTACATCTCCTCGGAGTCGGGCAGGTCGAGGCGCAGGCTCATACCGAGCCGCTGGAGACCGCTCCAGATCGGCGTGTCCGTGATCAGCACGATGCTGCCCATGTTGCTGTCGGCGAGCCGTGCCAGCTCGGCGAAGTGCCGGGTGACCGGGGTGTCCGACTCCAGCTCGTCGGGGTCGACGAAGACGACCGTGGCGTTGGCGCGGCTGCCGAACTGGGCGGCGGCGAAGTCCATGGCGCCGGTGAGCGAACGGTCGTCCTGCACGGGCGCGTTGGTGCGCAGGTCGCGCAGTCCCGTGGCCCGGGTGTAGATCCAGAACGGCATGCTGCTGCGCCGTGACTGGGTGGCAGCCTCCCGCAGCAGCCTCAGGGCGCGCTGCTGCTCGATCGTGCGCATCGCGATGACCGGGACGCGGGCGGAGATGTAGCTGTCGAGATGGCTGAGGCTCTCGGCGTAGTTCGACATTCGGGCCTTCTCGGAGGGTGGGTTGCGGACGGCCGGACGGGAAGGACCGTCACCCGGGCACGATCCGCCGTCTGGACGGAGCCGCCGGGTCGTAGGCCCAGCCGTCGTGGGCCGCCCGCACGGTGAGGGCCCCCGTCAGGGCGTTGTCCCGCAGGGTGCGGCGGCGGCGCTCGACGGTCCGCGGGTCCGCGCCCCGGCGGGCCTCGTTGTCCAGGTTCTGTTCCAACTGGGCCTGGACTTCGGGGATCTGGCCGTCGACCAGCTCGGTGAGCCGGATGCGCAGGGATTCCGGGAGCCCCGGGTGGGCGGCCAGGGCGCGGACGGTGTGCAGGCCGGTGCGGGCCTGGGCGAGTTCACGGCCGTACGAGAACTCGTCCCGGGCCTGCTCCAGGGCCCGGACGAGGGACTCCGCCCAGGCGACGAGGCGGGTGTTCAGCGCGGTCGTCAGGTGCTCGCCGAGCCGTGCCCAGGTGTCGGCGTCGTACTGCTCCTGGACGAGCGCGGGCAGCACGGCCGGGTCGGCCGGTTCCAGGGCCGCCCAGCGGCGCAGGAAGCCCACCCAGGCCTGGTAGGCGCCGCCGTCGCCCCACAGGCCGCTCACGAGGTGCTGCCCGGGCGGCGCACGACGGTCTCACCGGGCGGCAGCGGTTCCCAGTCGGGCAGCCCCTCGACGACCCGGCGCAGCCTGCTGGTGACCCGCTCCTGCTGCGGCCCGCGCTGGGCGGCCCAGGGAGAGGACTGCGCACGGCCGGCGTCGGCGGAGGCGGCCCAGGGTGAGGACGGGGCGCCTTCGCCGGGGGCCGCGGGGGTCACCCCGGGGAGCGGCCCGGTGTTCGCCTGCTGCGGTCCGGCCGTCCATGGCGACTGGTCCGGGGCCCGGCGGGGCGGCGGCGGGGTGGGGTCGGGCTGGGCGGCGGGCGGGGTGCTCATCGGACGGTGTCCTCCTTGCGCTGCGCGGACTCCTCGGTCCCGGACTCCTTGCGTACGGTGCGGCCGTCGAACGGCGAGGCGCCGCCGCCCGCCGTCGGCAGCGTGGCGATCAGCTCGCGGACCCGGGCCTCGACCTGGTCGGCGGCCCGGAACTTCTCGTACCAGTCCGTCAGCTCGGCGGAGGCGGCGCGCAGCTGGTGCATCGACTCGGTCTTGGCGCGGGCCAGCAGCTCCCGGGCTGCGTCCTGGTTGCGCTTGGCGGTCTGGGAGCCGTTGTGAAGGACCAGGCCCCAGACGAGGCCGACGACCCCGGCGGCGCCGAACGCGAAGCCGGGGAAGCTGCCCGCGAAGAGCAGCAGGATGCCCGCGACCACCGCGATCAGCGGGGCGGCCTTCTTGAGCCAGGGGTAGGCGAGCGCCTCGACGAACGGCCCCGTGTGCCGGTCCCAGTGCTCGCCCAGCGCCTGCTCCAGGGTGGCCAGCGGCTGGGTGAACGAGCCGATCCACGGCGGCAGCCGGAAGGTCTGTGCGCCGATGCCGTGCGCGGTGCCGAACTGCGCCTGGACGTCCTGCGGTACGGCCGCCCGGTAGTCGCGGGTGTGACCGGCGTGCGCCTGCTGGAACCACTCGTGACAGGCGGCCACCGCCAGCCGCTGGGTGGCCGGGGAGGTGCCGATGGCCTGCGGGTTGAGGGCCGCGGTGGTCTGCACGGTGAGGTAGTCGAGGGTCTCCTCGTACGAGGCGGCGTCCGCGTCGGCCGTTCTGCGGGCGGCGCCGAGGTCGCCGTCGTGGTCCAAGTCCGCCCGCGGTTATTAGGGGTGGGGGCGGGCGGGCCGCGGACCGCTGGGTTTTTTCATGAGAACACCGACGGGGGTTGTTGGAGA
>NZ_JBHYKH010000287.1:0-11419 GCF_042741275.1 Streptomyces sp. NPDC058964 | reverse complement strand
GGGGGGGGGGGGGCGGGGGGGGGGGGGGGGGGGGTCGGGGGGTGGGTTGATCAAAGAACGCGGTCTCTCGCGCCGCGACTCTACAGCTGTAGAGGATGCCTGAACCGAACCGAGAGGTGCTCCATGCCGAAACGTCACGCGGTGGTGGTCGGGGCCGGAATAGGCGGCCTCGCGGCCGCCATCGCGCTGCACCGCCGCGGCTGGCAGGTCACCGTATGCGAACGCGCCCCGGAACCCCCCGCCACAGGCGCGGGCATCGGCCTTGCCCCCAATGCCCTGCGCGCACTCGACGCCATCGGCGTCGACGCCGCTCACGCCGCCGGCAGCGCCGTACCCGCAACGATGGGCGTGCGCCGCCCCGACGGCCGGTGGCTCACCCGGGCCGACACGGCGGACATGGCGGCCCGCTACGGCATGCCACCGATCGCTGTTCCGCGCCCGGCCCTCACCGCCGCCTTGGCCGCCGCCCTGCCACCCGAGACCCTCCGCTACGGCACCGCCGTGACCGGTGTCGACGACGCGGCGGGCCGCCCGATCGTTCGTACGGCAGCCGGCCCGGACCTTCCCGCCGATCTGGTCGTCGCCGCCGACGGCATCCACAGCCCGCTGCGCCGCGCGTACTTCCCCTCCCACCCAGGCCTGCATTACATCGGCGAGACCGCCTGGCGGACGATCGTGGAGGCCCCGGACCTCCGGATACCGGCCATGAGCGAGACCTGGGGACGCGGCGAGCGGTTCGGCGTGACACCGCTCTCCGACGGCCGGTTCTACCTCTACGCCACCGCAGTCGTTCCAGCCGGCCGCGGGTCGGCCGACCACCGTGCCGAACTCCGCCGTCGCTTCGGCTCGTGGCACAACCCGATCCCGGCTCTGCTGGACCGGGTGGGCCGCCTCGCCCCCGCCGACGTCCTGCGCAACGACCTCTACGATCTGGCCGCCCCGCTCCCACGCCTGCACCACGGCCGGATCGTCTGGCTCGGCGACGCCGCCCACGCCATGGCTCCCAACCTCGGCCAGGGTGGCTGCCAGGCCATCGAGGACGCGGTGGTCCTCGCCCACCTGCTGCCCGCCGGAGACACCGGTGACGGCTCGGACTCCCTCCCGGCCGCCCTCGCCGCGTACACGGTCGCCCGCCGTGACCGCACCGACGCCGTGCGCGTCCGCGCCCGCCGCGTCGGCCGCCTGGGCGCCCTCCGCAACCCCCTCGCGGTGGCGATCCGCGACGCCGTGGTCCGCGCCACCCCCACCCGCTTCGCCCTGCGCGGCATGGACGACCTCTTCAACGGCTTCCGCCTTCCCGGGTAGCCAAGCTCCGCCTCGCGCACGGCACCGTGCTTGTCGGTGTGACCGAAGCGGTCGGCCTCACTCGGCCGTGTTCGTGTCGAGGACGGCGCTGTCGCTCGGGTGCTGTCATTCCGCGACGAGATCGGCCCACCGGGTGATCCCGCCGGAGTGGATGCGTATACCGTGTTTCGTCGCCAGCGCGTGGACGACCTCCGTGCCCCGACCGTGCTCGTCCGGGTCGGTCCCCAGGGGCCAGTGCCCCGCCGCGGGCCCGGGCCCCGCGTCGGTGACCGCGATGCGCAGGGTGTACCGGCCGCCGCGACGACGCCAGGACAGCCGCAGTTCCGCCGGGGGCAGAGCGTGGACGATGGAGTTGGTCAGCAGCTCCGACACCACGAGCAGGGCGTCGTCGACGATCTCCGGAGACACGTTCCAGGCGGCGAGGATCGCCCGCACCCGCCGTCGCATGACCGATACGGCCACGGCGACGGGCGGCAGCGGACCGATGCGTTCGACTGCTTGCTTCGGCCTTGTGTCGAGCTGTGCCGCCATCTGCTCTCCTCCGGCTCGGCGCTCGCGGCTGTTCCCCGGCCTCGAGCGCGCCTCGCATGCACGTTAGGAAGTCGAGGGCCGCGGGTCAACGAACACCGGTCGGCATTGCCGAACAGGGTCTTTGACCTGCTCAAAGCCGGTGACCTGTTCGTAAGGCGGTCAGCTCTCGGCGGTATTAGGCTCGTTTCATGGCCGGCCCAGTCCAGTCGATCGAACGTGCGGCGGCGATCCTGCGGCTGCTTGCCGGTGGGCCCCGTCGGCTCGGACTCGGCGAGGTGGCGGCTGCGCTCGGTCTGGCCAAGGGCACCGCCCACGGCATCCTCCGCACGCTCCAGCACGTCGATTTCGTGGAGCAGGACGCGGCGACGGGCAAGTACCAGCTCGGTGCCGCCCTGCTGCATCTCGGGACCAGTTACCTCGACGTCAACGAGCTGCGGTCGCGCTCCATCAACTGGGCCGACGCCCTGGCCGCCCGCAGCGGGGAGGCCGTACGGCTGGGCACCCCGCTGGAGGGGAGGGTCCTGATCGTCCACCACGTGTTCCGGCCGGACGATTCGCTGCAGACCCTCGACGTGGGGGCGCTGCTGCCGCTGCACGCCTCCTCGCTGGGCAAGGTGCTGCTGGCCTTCGGGACCGCGCCGCTCGAGTCGGTGCTGGAGTTCGGGCTGGAGACGTACACCCGGCACACCCTGGTCTCCCCGGAGGATCTCAACCGGGCCCTCGCCGAGGTCCGGGAGTTGGGATGGGCCGCCGAGGTTCAGGAGATGAGCATGGGTGAGGCAGGCATCGCCTCACCCATCCGTGGGCACGGCGGTCTCGTGGTGGGCGCCATCGGGCTGTCCGGTCCGGTCGAGAGGATCTGTGACGGCCAGGGCCGCCCCCTGCCGAACCTGATCACGCTGCTTCGGGAGGCCGCGAGAGCGATCTCGAGGGACCTGGGCGCAGCTCGCTGGTGATGCCACCGCCGCGTCGACACATCGGACATCGGAAGGCAGACCCGATCATGGTTGAACGGTATGTGATGTCCATCGATCAGGGCACCACTTCCACCCGATGCATCCTGTTCGACCAGCAGGGCCGGCTGGTGTCGGTCGCTCAGCGGGAGCACGAGCAGCATTTCCCCAAGCCCGGATGGGTGGAGCACGACGCCGTCGAGATCTGGCGCAATCTGCAGCGCATCGTGCCCGACGCCCTGTCCGAGGCCGGTGCGGGCGCGCGGGACATCGCCGCCATCGGTATCGCCAACCAGCGAGAGACGACGGTGCTCTGGGACCGGCGCACGGGTGTCCCGCTGGGCAGGGCGATCGTCTGGCAGGACACCCGTACCGCATCGCTCGTCGACGAGCTCAGAGAACGCCCCGGCGACGAGTTCTTTCTCGAACGTTGCGGCCTGCCTCCCTCGACCTACTTCTCCGCGCTGCGGATCCGCTGGCTGTTCGACCACGTCAGCGGCCTGCAAGAGCGTGCCCAGGGCGGTGACGTGCTCTTCGGCACGATGGAGAGCTGGCTGATCTGGAACCTCACCGGGGGTGCGGACGGCGGCCTGCACATCACCGACCCCACCAATGCCAGCCGCACCATGCTCATGAACATCCGCACGCTGACCTGGGACGAGGAGCTTCTGGCGTTCTTCGGGGTGCCCCGTCCGATGCTTCCCGAGATCCGGTCTTCCGCCGAGAGCTACGGTGATGCCGGCGCGCTGCTCCCGGGCGTCCGGATCACGGCGGCCCTCGGCGACCAGCAGGCCGCCCTGTTCGGTCAGACCTGCTTCTCCCCCGGGGAGGCCAAGTGCACGTACGGAACGGGCAGCTTCCTCCTGCTGAACACCGGTACCGATGTCGTACGTTCCCGCAACGGCCTTCTCACGACCGTGGCCTACAAGATCGGGGACAAGGCTCCGGTCTACGCCCTGGAGGGCTCGATAGCCGTCACCGGCTCACTCGTCCAGTGGTTCCGTGACCGTCTGGGGCTGATCAGCAGCGCGCCGGAGATCGAGACCCTCGCGCGGAGCGTCGAGGACAACGGCGGCTGCTACATCGTGCCTGCGTTCTCGGGTCTGTTCGCGCCGCATTGGCGCAGCGACGCGCGTGGTGTCATCGTCGGCCTCACCTCGTACATCACCAAGGGACACCTGGCGCGGGCCGTGCTGGAGGCCACCGGCTGGCAGACCCGCGAGGTGGTCGACGCCATGAATGCCGACTTCTCGGTCCCCCTGAAACAGCTCAAGGTGGACGGCGGGATGACGGCGGACAACCTGCTCATGCAGTTCGTCGCCGATGTGCTCGACGTGCCCGTGGTACGGCCCATGGTCGCCGAGACGGTCTCCCTCGGCGCCGCCTATGCCGCCGGGCTGGCCGCCGGCTACTGGTCGGACCTCGAGGTCCTGCGCCGCCACTGGCACCGCGCCGCCCAGTGGCTGCCGGACATGGACCCCGAGCGGCGGGAGGCGGAGTACACGGACTGGAAGCGGGCCGTCGAGCGCTCGCTGGGGTGGATCAGACCGCCGCAGTCGCAGTGACCCCGGCCGTCGGGCGGCCACGACACGCCGGTCCGCCGTACCGGCGCACCGGCGTCCCGGTCAGCGCTTGGTGTAGATGAAGCCGACCCTGTCGAGCTCGTCACCCGACCGTCCGTGGAACCCGGCGATCTGCCAACCCGACGGAGCCGCACGGGTCACGCAGTCCGAGGTGGTCGTACCGCCCGCGAGGGTGTGACCCAGGTTGGTGGTGAATCTGGCGTAGAAGATCCGGGTGTGGTCGTCCTTGACGCCCTCGCACAGGTAGGCGGTCGTCAGATACTCGCCGCTGCCCAGCGTCAGCGAGGAGGCCGTGCCGCCGGTTCCGCCGTGGGTGAGCGAGGTGCCGTTGCTCAGGGTGATGCCGACCTGGTCGACCCGGGAGCCGGAGCGCAGTGAGACGGTGGTGGCGCGGGCGCCGGCCGGGACCTTCTCGATGTCCTGGTAGTAGTCGCCGTGCGGGCCGCCGAACTGGTCGCTCAGCCGGAAGTCCGGGTTCTGCGACCACGAGAAGCCGACGGTGACCGGGTCGTGGTCGGAGAGCATGCGCCCGTCGGAGGTCAGGAACTCGCCGTGTTCGTTGTCGTACGAAGTGGCGTTCAGGGTGACCGGTTCGCTGCCGCGGTACAGGACCTTGTCCACGACCTCGCAGGAGCTGGGCACGGTGGCACCCGTCTGGTCGCAGACCAGCGCGTCGCTGCCCTTGGCGGGCGGTGTGCCGCCGCGGATCAGCTGCACCCAGGCGTCGGTGAGCCCGTTGGCCGCCGCGAATTCGGCGATGGTGTCTCCGGTGCGTGTGTAGCGGGTGTTGGTGTCGCCCATGACCACGACCGCGTTGCCCGCCGAGTGCGACTGGATGAACGAGGTCAGCTGGTTGAGATTGTCCGCGCGTGAGGCGAGGTCGCCGTCGTTCGTGCCCGCGTTGGTGTGCAGGTTGTAGAAGTCGATGTAGACCCCCTCGGCCAGCCGCTCACGCATGAAGGTGAAGCCCTTCGGCGTGAGGCAGTCGCCGGAGTCGATCTGGCAGGAGTCCCACCGCACGCGCTCGAAGTCGCCGCCGTCCCAGGCGTAGCCGGAGACGGTGTTGAGCCCGCTGCCGATGCCCGCGCCGCCGCTGGTCGCGGTGCGGTAGGGGTGGGTGTCCGTGGAGTAGAGGTACGCGTGGTAGTTGAAGTCCTCCTGGACGTTGACGATGTCGTACGGCGCGATGCGCCGGCCGATCTCCGTCGTGCTGGTGTCGCGCGGTGTCGACGCGCTGGACAGCGCTTCCGGAAGGCCGGCGACGTTGTACGTGAGCACGCTGAACGTGCCCGAGCCGGCGGCGGCGGCCGGGGTGGCCGCCGACGTGAGCCCGCCGAGGGTGGCGACCGCGGCCGCCAGACAGGCGACGAGTCTGCGCATGGGGGTGTCTCCTACGGGAGGGGAGGCCTGGTTGAGATGTGAACATGTCAAACCTAGCGGAAAACGCTTTCTGCGTACCCCTGTGTGCCCGGCCGATCGAGGAACTCCATATGACCGAGAGTGCATCAACTCCCTTTGTGGAAAGGTGGCTTCACGCCGTCACAGCCCCGGCTTCGGGTGCCGGCTCTTCGGGAGGGCCGTCCGCCCCACAGTCGCCGCCAGTTTGCGCAGCCGTCTCCACTCCAGGGGCGGTTTGATCTCGGGTACACCCGGCCTGTCACGGGGGACCCGCACACGCAGGGCGCGAGGCCGGATGCGGCAGCGGACGGGCGCGGGCAGTATCAGAGCCTCGCCGTCCACGCCCACCTCCACCTCGTCCCGGTCGCACTCGACGACGACCTCCCGGGCGCTCACCGCGGTGAGCCCCTCGGCGTACCGTCCCAGCAGCAGTTCGGCGGCCTGGGCGGCGCCCTCCACCTTGACGCCCAGCACCCCGAGCACGCCCAGGTCCAGCCGCTCCCGGCGGCCCAGGCCGGCGAAGTCGTCGGTACGGTAGGGGTTGTTGCTGACCAGCAATGCCTGGGGCATGTCGATGACGATGTCCGGGCCGCCCGTACCCGCGACCCGCGCGGTGAGCACCGGCCCGCGCTCGTGGGTGAGCAGCTCGGGCAGCAGATCCAGGGTCGTGCGAACCTTGTCGTCCCGGTACTCGGGGCTCTGCACGACCGCGGCGTACGCCCCGAACGACGCGTTGTTCACGAAGGGATGGTCGTCGGCGAAGCCGAGGTCGACCCGGAGCTCGACACCGTCGCTGAGCGCGTCCAGGCACGTCGACGGGTCCTCGCGGTCGAGCCCGAGGTCCATGGCGAAGTGATTGCGGGTCCCGGCGGACACCACCAGGAACGGTACGTCGTGCTCCGCGGCGACGGCCGCGACCAGCGCCTGCGTCCCGTCCCCGCCGGCGACCCCGAGCAGGTCGGCGCCTTCGTCGAGCGCGGCACGCGCGAGTGCGGCGACGTCTTCGGGCCCGTCCGACCGGCTGGTGTCGAGCAGGTGCACACGGGCTCCGAGCCGTTCCGCCTTCTCCTTCAGTCCGAACCGCTCGACCTTCCCGCCCCCGGACCGCGGGTTCATGATGAGGAACGGCCGGGCGGGCGGGGGCGTTTCGTACTCCACGACCTGTACGGCGTGCGACCGCGTCCCGCTGAGTGCGACCTTTCCCGTCCATACGGCCAGCGCCCACAGCGCCAGCAGCAGGAAGGGCAGCCACAGCAGCTGCGCGACGGCGAAGAGCGCGATCGAGGCGGCGGGCGCGGCGACCGCGAGTGTGCCCGCGGCGAACCTGAGCCATCCGCGCCGGGTGAGCGTCCACCACAGTGCCGCCATCATCACGATGATCGAGAGGGCGCCGACGATCACGAGTACCGGCCCGCCCGACTCCACGGTCACGATCGGTGCGATCACGGCCAGTCCCGCCGACGTCAACGACGCCCGCGCGGCCCACCGTTGCCGCGCGTGCGCCCGCTCGTCCAGCCCCGAGCCCGTACTCGGGCTCCCGTCAGGGCCCGCGTCCATGTCCAAGCCCCGCTCCGCCCTTCCGGCCCCGAACCGACCCGACAACGATCAAGCACGTAACAGGAGCATGTTAGGGCGGGCCGAGCCGTGCGCGGGGCCAGTGCCGCAGGTGACCGCTCATGTGGCAGGGCGCGACTGGGCACGCTCGCTCAGCCCGGCTGCCCGGGCGTCGGCCTCGCGGCGCGGGAAGCAGCAGGCATCCGGTCGCGCGTCGGTGTCGCACGTTCGTGTCGAACACGTCCCACGTGCCTGCCGGGTGGTCCGGCCGTGCGGGGCCGGGACCACCCGGGCGGTACCCCGTTCTGAAGCACGAAGCCCCGGTTGTCGGGGTGCCACCAGCCCGGCTTCGCGGCCTGCGGATCCGTCTGTCAGCAGCAGCCGGGGAACCAGCCGGAGGGCGGGCGCCCGCGGATGGGCAGGCCGACAGCGTCCCGACGTGTGTTCGAGAGTGCTCACACGGCAAGGGCCGGTCTGCGAGCATGGGCACGACCGAATGACCGACGAGCCGTGTGACGGGGGCCGTGCGTGGAGATTCGAGCTGTCGTCCGGCGAGGTGTGCGCATCGGTGCGCTGATCGGGGTCTGGCCCGCGGGGATCCTCGGCTGCGGCTTCCTCGTCGGTGCCTTCGTCTTTCTGACCGGGGGCCGGTGGGGGACCGGACGGGCCCTGCTCGGCGTGGGTGTCGTCGCCGCACTCGTCAGCATGGCCGCAGGCCTGGTGCTGGGTGCCGCCACCGCGTTCGTGCTGGCCGTCGCGCCCCGCCGGCTGATCACGCGGCCCTGGCCGAGGGGACTGCTCGCGGCGCTCACCGCGGGTGTCCCGCTCGCCCGGCTGTCCCAGGAGTGTCTGATCGGGGACGGCCGCTCCCTCGCGAGCTACCCCCCTTCGATTCACGTCATCTCATGGGCCGTACCTCTGGTCGTCGCGCTGGTGATGGCCGCGCACAGCGGTGAGATCGCCGGGGGCGGGGCCGTCCCGGGTGATCCGCGGGGTTCGGGCTGACGACGAACGAGCAGCCGTGTCCCCGGCCCGGTGCAGGTAGTCGAACTCGTTCATCACGGCGGCGATCCGTTCCCGGAACTCCGCCGCCCACTTGTCGGACCCGGCCGGCGGAGATGGTGCGGGCGGTGCGTCCGTGGAACTTCTCCCCGATGCGCTGGTGCTCTCGGGGCGGCCGACGGCCCCGGCAAGTTCGCCGACCGGCGCGGCCCGTTCGAGGAGTAGATCAAGAAGCACACCGCGGAGCGGGTCGGTAATGGCGCTCATGGCCGGGGAACCGGCTCCTGATCGAACGACACTCGAACATACTGACCTCATGGATCGATCGCGGGATCGACTCGTAGCGGGAGACAGAGATGACCGACATTGTGCTGTTCCACCACGCGCTCGGCGTCACGCCGGGGGTGACCGCCTTCGCCGACGAGCTGCGCCGGGCCGGGCACACCGTGCACACGCCCGATCTCTTCGACGGGCATACGTTCGACACGCTGGAAAAGGGCATGGGGTACGTCCAGCAGACCGGCTTCGGTGAGGTGATCGAGCGTGGCGTCCGGGCGGTCGACGACCTGCCCGCCGACGTCGTCTACGCGGGCTTCTCGGTGGGGGTGCTCCCGGCCCAGAAGCTGGCGCAGACCCGGTCCGGCGCGCGGGGGGCGCTGCTGTACTACGCCTGCGTTCCCGTCGCCGAGTTCGGTCCGAACTGGCCGGACGGGGTACCCGTCCAGGTGCACGGCATGGACGCCGACCCGTTCTTCGCCGGTGAGGGGGACCTGGACGCGGCGCGTGCCCTGGTCGCCTCGACCGGGCGGGCGGAACTGTTCCTCTACCCGGGCGACCAGCACTACTTCGCCGACAGCACGCTCCCGTCGTACGACGCGGCCGCGGCCGCGTCGCTGGTCGTACGCACACTGGCCGTTGTGCGGGCGGTGGACCGGGTCAAAAACTGACGGACACTGCTGACATGTTGGTCTCCCGCCACTGGGAGACCAACATGACCGAACGCGAGCTCACGACGCGGACGCGGGGCCGTTTGTACCGCGGTGGAGCACTTCACCGGGCGCGTACGAGCGGCGTGGACTCCGAGGCCGAAGGGCCGAAGCGAGGTCTCCGGCCCTGGAGCTCTGGCTCCGTCCCGTCAGTCGGCGAGCCAGTTGCCGTGGAAGCCGAACGGGACCCTGGCCGGCAGGTGGACGGTGGCCACGGGGTCGGCCTGGAGGTTGTCGGCGTCGAGAACGACCAGGTCGCTGCGGTCGGTGGTGGCGTCGTGGACGTAGGTGAGGAGCCAGCCGGGGCCGCCGGGCGTGTCGTCGGCGGGCGCGAAGGCGGCCTCGCCGGGGGTGCGATGGGGACCGAAGTCGTGCGCGGTAGCGGCCCCTGAGCCGAGGTCGTAGCGCACGAGCGAGTTCTCGCAGGTCATGTGCCCATGTGTGGAGACGAGTCCGGTCTGCCGGTCGTCCACCCGGGGGAACTCGCCGGGCCGGTCGTCGCGTTGTTCCTCGCGGACCGTGCCCGTCGCCGGGTCGATGGTCCAGGTCCACAGGAGGGCGTCCACGGGCGGGGTGATCCCCTGGTCGGTGCGCCGCCAGATCTCCGCGTAGCGCATGACGTGGACGACGATGGTGCCGTCCGGCGCGTCGTAGGCGTTGAGCGTGTGGAAGACGTAGCAGGGGTCGATGTCGAACCAGCGCACGGCGCCGTGCGGGTCGTCACGGCGCAGCACGCCCAGCCGGGCACCGTACTCGTCGTCCCAGCAGTAGGGCATGGTCCGGCCGGCCATGGCGAGTTCGAGGTCGAAGACGACCGGCAGATCCATGAAGACGATGTGCTCGGCGGTCAGGGCGAAGTCGTGCAGCATGGTCGCCCCGGGTACCTCGACGGTCCTGCTGAGTACCAACTCGCCGGAGGCGTCCGCCCGGTGGTAGGTGAGGTGGTCGGGCTCCAGGATCCCGTAGCCGAAGAAGTGCAGTTCTCCCGTGGTGGGGCAGGCCTTGGGGTGGGCGGTCATGGCGGTGTGCAGCCTGCCGCCGAAGTCGTAGGGGCCCTTCGTGCCCAGGTCGCAGGTGAGCTCGTAGGGGAGCGCCGTCTCGACCAGGGCGAAGGTGCGGCCGGCGTGCCGGACGACGTGGGTGTTGGCCGGGCCGGCCGTGAGGTCGCGCTGTCCCCGGTCGTCGTACATCCGTGCCCCGTCGTCGAGGCTGGTGGTGCGGACCCAGCGGTTGCGGTACGAGACCGCGCGTCCGCCTTCGAGCCGTAAGCCGTGGATCATCCCGTCGCCGAAGAACCAGTGTCCGGAGGCCGCGTCGGCCGGGTTGGGGCCGTTGCGCAGGTACCAGCCGGTCAGCGCGGGCGGGATCGTGCCGGTCACCGGCAGGTCGTGGGCGGTGAGTTCCTCGGCGACCGGGGCGTAGTTGCCGGAAAGGTGACGCGGGGTCATCGGGCCGCCTGCCCGGCCTTGGCCTGGACGTAGGCGACGTAGCGGACGGTGAAGACCATCGGGACGACGAAGCCGGCGACCTGGACGAGTGTCGCGGTGGTGGAGTGGGCATCTCCCGCGTGTGCCACCAGGGCGAGGACTACCGCGGTCAGGGCGAAGGCCGCGGTCCAAACGGCGGTGATGATGACGTTGGTGCGGATGAACGGCTTGAGGTTCCACACCTCGCGCGGGGTGGTGCGCCTGGCGATGCCCAGCGTGAACGGCCTGCCGATGGCCAGTGACACGCCGGCGATCACCGCGAGAGTGCCCGAGGAGAGGGCCGCGGAGTAGTCGTGCACACCCGAGTGGGGATCTGCGAACGCGATGACCGTCAGCGCGGCGAAGAAGACGGCCGAGCCCACTTCGATGATCAGCGCGTCGAATCCGGTGTCGGCCCGTACCTGCTGGGCGATGAGTGCCACGGCGACGACGAGTGCGGCCAGCGCTGCCCACTGCCAGTTTCCCGAGGGGAGTACGGCGAAGACGATCCACGGCAGGAACGTACGCAGGTAGGACATGATCTCTCCGTTTCGGATCTCTCTCCTGACATGTCAAAAGTAGAAGGTCCACTAGCGACATGTCAATACTGGAATGTATAGTGGGGGCATGAGCCTCAGACA
>NZ_JBHYKH010000286.1:0-11420 GCF_042741275.1 Streptomyces sp. NPDC058964 | reverse complement strand
CCTCACGGCCGCTCGCGTCGTCGTCCACCGCCTGCCGCATCATCACAACCCACTTTGGCGGGAATGGTATCGGCCGCCTCCGATCACCCCCGCCCTGCCTGTGTGCGGTCTCTTCGACCGCACCTATCTCTCTTGGGTTCAAGGAGACATCATGCACACTGCAATGCCGCTCCGCCGCGTCGCCCACGGGCTCGGCGCATTCCTCGGCGCCGCACTCCTATGCGCCACCGCCGCCACCGCCCAAGCAGGAGCCGTCCCGGCCGGCCAGTCCGCCCCGGAGGCCTCGGTATCCCCGGTGACCTGTGGCAATCACACCAACTACTTCCGGATCTGGACCAAATACCTCGGTTTCCCCGCTTGTTTCCACTCCACCGGCTTCAAGTCCTTCTCGCCGACTTGGACCTCGTACGGAATCTGCGCCGGCGCCTACTCCGGGTACGTCGACTACATCGTCGACGGCGTAGAGATCGGCGACCAGTTCACCGCTGGCAACTGCATCGACTGGTCGAGGACCTACGGCACGGTCGAGGTCGTCGGTTTCAAGCTCGCAGGGGTCCCCGCCGCGCACGATGCCCCGAATCTCATCGCGTATGCCGGGCCGGTCCCGGTGATGCGGCTGGCCGAACGGCGCCGGGCTTCACACCGGGAGCGGAAGAAGGTGAAGCTGACCGGGGCGCAGAACAGCGCGAGTGCGCAGTAGGGCCGGTTCAAGGGCGCCCGCACGCTGGGTCCCCTGCTCCCCGCCATCCACACCCCCACCTCCCGGCCGGTGATCGCCATCGTGCAGATGCGCCGGAGCAAGGCAGCCGATTCCCGCGGCGCCCCGGATTTCGCCGCCGAGGCCCGGGCCACCGCCCGCCAGGGCGGTGGCACCGGCCTGCGTATCCTCCGCGCGGAGTCCCAGTTCCCCATCTGGCGCTACCTCCGTTCTTCACCGACGGCCCCGCCCAGACCCTCCGGGCCGAGCGGAAGCCCGCCACCAGGCCGTCGTCGAGCAGGTCATCGCCGGCGGCAAAGCCTCCGCCCTGGCCCCACCTGGCCTCGGCGCACTTCCACGTCAACGCCGCCTGGCTGACCCTGCAACGATGAGCCCCTCCCCCTCACACACCTCCCGCGCTCGACCGGCGACACTCCACAGCCGAACCACGGGAGGCGGAAGCACACACCCGCGAAGGCACGCGGCCACGCGCCCCGAGGCCAAGAGCCCCATGCCTCACCGAGGCGGGGGGATCGCGCTCACGTCCGGTACCGGTAGAGGATCCGACCCCGGGTGAGGTCGTACGGGCTCAGTTCCACGAGCACCCGGTCGTACGGGAGGATCCTGATGTAGTTCTTCCGGATCTTCCCGCTGATGTGGGCGAGCACCTTGTGCCCGTTCTGCAGCTCCACCGTGAAGGTGGCGTTGCGCAGGCATTCGACGACGGTTCCCTCCATTTCGAGACCGCCTGACTTTTTCGGCAAATCACTCATTCCTAGAGTCGAGTTCTGTGAAAACGCGGGGACGCGCTGAGATGTGGCGGCGCCTCAAAGGCGCACCAACTCCAGATTTCCGCCCGTGCACCGGGCGCCGACACCCTCGAAGAGCGCGACGGCCGCGGCGTTGGATTCGTCCACTTCGGCCCATGCCGATTCGGCCCCGGAGCGGTGCAGCGAACCCAGCGCGTGGGCCAGCAACGCCCGTGCGATGCCCCGGTGCTGCGCATCGGCCAGGACCGCGATCAGCCCGATCCGCGGCCTTCGGGGGACCGGCGCCACCCGGATCAGCCCCACGTACCGGCCGGACAGTTCCGCGACCGCGTACTTCGACGGGTCTACGATCGTGACCCCAGCAGGGCGGGGCAACACCTCGGCCGGCATCGTCTGCCACCCGACCGTGGCCTCGACCTCGTCGCGAATCGCCCGGTCCAGCACACACAGCCGGTCCTCCTGCGCCTCGCCGGCGGGCACGATCGTCACAGCCGACGGCAGGCGCACCGCATCCAGCCCGGTGACCCGTGGGTCGGTGGGCACGGCGTACTCCCGCTCCCGGCGCCCTATCGTGAAACCAGCCCGCTCCCAACCGGCCTTGACCTCGCGGTCCGTCTCGCCGACCACCACGTACAGCGGGGTCGGCAGGTCCGCCACCATCGCAGCGGCGAGCCGGTCGAAGACCGCGCCCTGCCACGCATCGATGCTGACGAACATCCGCCCGTCTGGCCTGCGCACAGCGTCGCCGCGCCCGGCCTCCCGGTCGTCTTCGACGGCGAGCCACTGCGTCTCCGCGACCCGTGTGATCGTCACCGGGCGCTCCCCCGTACCCGAGGAGAAATGCGATGTGTTCATAGTGATGGCCTTTCAAGAGTGCCTTGTCGGTCGAGGCACTCCCGAGGACACCTACGTCACTCGCGCACCGTGCGGGAAAGGGGGAGCACCCACTTGAGAACAGCGTTCACGGGTCTCACCTCCTAGCGGCCTGTCACGGTGTTCCGCACGCTACCAAGCGGGCGGCGTGCCGCCCAACTCATTTTCCGCGAACGCTCCCCGGCCCCGCCAGGCAACGCGGCTTCTGCGGGCTGTTGGCCTCGACCACGGTCTGGGTGGTCACTTCCTCAGACCAGGGACCGGCTGGGCGGTTCCTGCTTCCCGAAGGGACTCCGAGGCCCTGCGTTAGCTGGCCGGCGACACAGGCTTCCACCCGCCGCTGCTGTCGGCAGTCATCGACGTGAACAACATCCAAAATCGCCCGAGCGCTTCAGAAGCTGAAGGGCGAGCTCGGTGACCTGGCCGGCGAGCGGGTTCGCGCAGCATGCTGCCCCGGTCGGGACGGCGGTCAATCCGTCTGGACTGGGGCAGTGGCGTATTCAGTTGAGGCCGGCACGGTGGGCCACGGTGTCGACGTGGCTTGCGCGGAGGACGAGCAGGCCGGGTTCGCCACTTCGGTGGGTAGGCTGAGATTGGCACTCAGTCACATCGACTGGGCGGAGGAGTCGACTGCTGGGTGGGCGAGACGACGGCCTGCGTGGGACGAAAGAAGCGGGTCAGTGCCCAGGTGCCGATCCGGTCGCCGACCCGGCAACCGGTGATGTCGGCCGTGCGAGTGTGGACACCACCCCACACGCGGGCGTTGATCACGTCCCTGTTGAAGTCGTCTGTGGACTCGTAGAACCTCGTGGTGCCCGTGATCTCAGAGGGCACGCGGAGGTCGAGGCGCGAGGTACCGAGGACACTTGCGGCCGCGCGCATCGCGGCTGCAGCGACGGTCGTGTGGCCGGCTACGTAGTCGGGGTGCGGCGGTGTGAGGAGCAGTGGCTCCCAGGCCGAATCTGCCGCTGTGGCTGGGTTACCGTCGGTATCGGCCAGGCGGATGGCGCTGATCGGCCGCCAGCTGGCGTAGTACAGCTTCGTGTTCCACCCGGTGACGGCAGCATCGGTGGCCGATGCGTTCACTGCGGCAAACAGTCGCGCTGTCTGTGCGATGCCCAGTCTGTGACGTGCAGCGTAGTCCCGGAAGGCGGACTGGAGCTGCGCCGCCAGATTGCCGCTGAAGAAGAGAGCGGTCTGGGTCTGCTCCGGGGTCCTGCTGGGGGCGGTCTTCGCCCCCATGCTCTTCACCTCGTTGACGTCCTGGGCGTATCGGGCCGACGTGAGAGCGGGCGGGCTGCCAGGGCGGAACTGGCTCGGGGAAGTGAGCAGGAGTGGGCGAAGCTTGGCAAGCCAGGTATCGATGAAGGGCTGGAATGTCGGCGGGGTGGGGCGCCAGACACCGGGAACCGGTGGTTTTGTGAACGGTACGTCGGCGAACCGGCCGTCTGCTTTTCGGAGTTCGACGATGCGCTCGGCAGCATGTTTGCCGAAGGTCACGCCCTGGTCTTTCGCCCGGCCGGCGGGAATCGCGGCCAGGGAGTTGGCGTAGGCGCTGTCCAGCCGGGGCTTGAATGCGGGGAAGTAGGTGAGCAAGAGGTCATGCGCGGCTGTTGCGGCAGCCGCTTCGGGGGATGCGGTGGAGGGCCCGCGCTCCGGCCACTTGTACGGGGCGTAACCTCCCGTGATTCCCACCACCGCGTTGTAGACGGCGAGGGAGACGAACCCGTGCCAGATCGTGACCTGCGACGAAGGCCGGGGGCCCAGACTGGCACTGATCGTTTCAGTGGCGATGGCGTTCCAGTCGCGGACCACCGTTGCCTGATCTACGTCGGACGCGGGGCGGGCCGCAGCGGCTGGGCCGACCGTCGCAGTGAGGCCCACGAGGGTGAGCGTCACAGACCCGGTCACGGCTAGGACGCGCGAGCCATGGAATGAACAAATATGAGAGATCCTCAGGCCCACCACGTCTCCGTTGCTGCCGGTTCGAACAGACCGGAACTGCACCGGTCGCCATGAGTCAAGACCAATCGCTGTTGTAGAGGTGTGCAAGTCGACGGCGACAACGGAGTGACTGTGCGACAACCCGTGTTAGCGAGGCCGGGTCGGGTATTCGTGCAATCACGAAATGGACCCGCTGTGCGACCCGTGAGCCAGGCACGAGGCCCAGCCCTTCCGAGGCCAGCGGCCAGGGCTGCCACCGAAACCGCGGGCCGGCGGTTGTGAGGCCGCGGCCGGCAGCCGACCGACCCGTTGCGGACCGGGGCCGCGGGCTTCGCATCGAACGGGTGGGCGGTGACATCCGTCCGGACAGCCAGCACACAGGCGATCTGACGGTCGCGCACCGGTCCTGCCTCCGACGCCCGCATCTGCCTCCCATGGAGAACCTCCTGTCGAGCGCCACTACGACGGAGCTCCGCCCGCGCCCTGCACACCCGCTTGCACCCCCGTTAGGGCTCAGGAGCCATCTGGCCGCGCTCCATGCCCGACTGGAGAGCGACCGTGCCCGAGGCCCGCCCCGGTGATCGGCGGTGACCGGTGAGTCCACCCGCGATGCCGTATTCCCTATATTTCCCATCGATTTACTAGGGAAGCATTGACGACCCGCCCCGCCGGTGCGCAGGATGATGCACATGTCCCACACGCAGCAGCGACTCGTTCGTCGTCGGCATGTCGACTTTGGTCACGTCGTCAGCGCCGCCTGCTGTCGCGTGTAAGGCACGCGGCTCACGCTTTGTGCGTGCCGCTGCGCTCCTTCCCTCTCACCTCAGGCGATCAGGCGAACCCACCCACTGTGCCTGATGCGACGTACTTCCGAAGGACGACCGCCATGACCACGGCACTCCCGGCCCAGGCCACTCCATCGGATTCACCACTCCCCGACATGCCCCATCTCCGCCTCGTGATCGACACCGCGCAGGAAGGCGATGAGGGAAACGGTTCCGCACGCCTCGTCGGCTATCTCGTGCTTGTCCCCGAGGGCACCGACCCCGCCCAGCTCTTCGCCAAGGACGTGCCACAGCCGGAGATCCGACCGGTCGCCTACACGGGCTCACCTCCCGTGCAGCAGATGGGAGACGGCGTCGTCCGCATCGATCCCGCGCAGCATGTCGCAGAACTGAACGGACGCGAACTCAACCTCACCTACTTGGAGTTCGGGCTGCTGGCCCATCTCGTTCTGCACCCCCACCAGGTGCATTCGCGGGAACAGTTGATGGCCGGCATCTGGGGCTACGACCATATCGGCGACGGCCGCACCGTGGACGTCCACGTCGCGCGGCTGCGGCGCAAGCTCGGCACGGCTCACCGGCACCGGATCGTCACCGTGCGGCGCGTGGGCTACAAGTACGTGCCCGACCTGCAAGAGAGCCCCAACACCGCACCTTGCCACCGACCTTGAGGAGACCGCCGCCATGGGCGTTGCCAGTGCGCTGTCCGACCCCGCCTCGGAATCCGACCGGACCGGGCCCGGCCGTGCGCACTGGCTGCGCGTGGCCCGCGAGGCGGCGGACGACCTGGCCACGGACGCGGTGGCCAGGGAGCAGGCAGGCAAGGCCCCGTTCGACGAGGTGTCCTGGCTGCGTGAAGCGGGACTGCTGACGCTCCTCGTACCGGCCGAGCTCGGGGGAGGCGGCGCGGACTGGCCCACGGCCTACACCGTCGTCCGGGAGATCGCCGCCGCCGACGGCGCGATCGGTCAACTCCTCGGCTCTCACTACTTCCTGTCGTGGAGCGCCCGGTTCTTCACCGAGCCCGCCCTCGCCACTCACGTCGAGCGGAAGTCCGCGGCGGAGCAGTGGTGCTGGGGTGGTGGCTTCGCCCGTCAGGAACTGCCCCTGACGCTGGCCGGGAAACCCGGTGGCTATGTGCTCGACGGTCGGCAGAGCTACACCACCGGCGTTCTCGTCGCCGACCGCCTCGCGGTGCGGGCCGTACGAGCCGACACCGGCGAACCACTCGCCGTGGTCGTCGATCCCGCCCATCACGGCGTGAGGATCGACGGCCACGCCGACACCTTCGGCCAGCGGCTCGCGGGCGGCGGCAGCGTGGAGTTCGACGCCGTGCCGGTCGCCGCCCACGACGTACTTGGCTCCCTGTCCGCGGACGAGGACGTCCTCTCCCCCCTGGCTGCTCTCACATCGCCGGTCGGACGTCTCCTCTCCGTCCAACTCCTTCTCGGCATGGCCGAGGGAGTGCTCGCCGAAGCCCGTGACTACAGCAGGGCGGGCCACTCACCCCGGCATCCCGCCTGGCCGGCCGGCCCGCCCCAGGACCCGCAGGTGCTGACCGTCTACGGAGAACTCACCGTCCTCGCCCGATCCGCCTCCGCACTCACCGACCAGGCGCTGGAAGCCGTGCACGACGGCCTGGCACGCGGCGAAGACCTCACCTACGACGAGTACGCGGAGATCTCCGTCCTCGTGGCCATGGCCGAAGCCGCCGCCTCCAGGGCTGCGCAGGAGTCCACCACCCGCGCCCTCGACATCATCGGCCCCCGCTCCGCGTCCTCGCGGCTGGGCTTCGACCGCTTCTGGCGCAACGCGCGGACCCACACCTTGTACCAGCCCGCCGCCCACCGACTCCGCGATGTCGGGGATTACTTCCTCAACGGTGCGCACCCTCCGTTCGTCGTGCCTGTCTGACCGAGAGGCCCCGGACTACGGGATCAGAACTCGGCTCTGGGGAAATTCACCACGCGGACATCAGCCACGTCTTCGAAGGCCCGACGCCCCCTACCTTGGGGGTCATGCCGGAACGTCGGCGCCGAGCCTGACAGCAGCCCAACCCGGGCCGCAGCTCGACTGTCACAGTTACCTCAAGAGCTCTCCGTAACGTGGATGTGGCAGCTCGGTGCCGTGCCAGGACCGGACGAAAGCGTGATGCAGGAGCCTGCACGTGATCGACACCGGCGACATCGCCGCCTACACCGGCCTTGCCCCGGCGTCCCGCAGCCCGGACTCATCGATCCGCGGCGAACAGCCCTCCAGAAGGGGAAACTAGATCACCCAGGGAAAGCACCACACCCAGAGCCTGCTCTGCCTGGCCCGACGCCGGGCCGATGTCCTCTTCGCCACGCTCCGAGACCGAACCTTCTATGAATCCCGGCCAGTGGCGCTCACCTGAGCTCCGGTTCGGCGAGCAGCGCCACTCGGTCGGCCGCGACATCAAAGCCGAGAACCGGGTGAAGCGGATCCGACTCCGCGGTCACCAACACCGGCTCGCCCAGCCGTCGCCCGATCACCCGCAGCAAACAGCACAGCACACCGACGCGCATCTGCCCCTGCAACTCCCGCAGATCCACATCGAAGTGGATCGAGCGGACCTCATACGCCCGAAAGATCCAAGAATCCGGGGACCGGCCAGATCCGCAGCAACGCGTCGGCGCCCTCGCTGCGGGCCAGCATGTCTGCAGTTCGCGGCAGCCGGACCGCGACAGCGTCCTCGGAGTACTCATACGACCACCCCTGCGACCGCACGAGATCAAGCAGCGCCTGCCAGTCCTACACCCGCCGCGGTCTGAGTGCCTCGGCTGCCGGGCAGGGACACCGCACCGAGTCAGTACGGGATAATGCGCACATGCGGATCTCAGCCAGGGCGGACTACGCGGTACGTGCCGCGCTGCAGCTCGCCGCGTCACGGGATGACGGTCCACTGAAGGCCGAGGCCATCGCCGACGCTCAGGACATCCCGCACAAATTCCTCGAAAGCATCCTGAACGACATGCGCCGCGGCGGTCTTGTCCTCAGCCGGCGGGGCGGCAACGGCGGCTACCGGCTGGCCAGGCCTGCCGAGTCCATCAGCATCGCCGACGTCATCCGCACCGTGGAAGGACCGCTGGTCTCGGTGCGTGGGGTCCGCCCCCCGGAGCTGTCCTACACCGGCCCCGCCCAGTCGCTGCTCCCCCTGTGGATCGCGCTGCGGTCCAACGTGCGCGAGATCCTTGAAGGCGTGTCGCTCGCCGACGTCGCGTCGGCCCAGCTGCCGGCCGAGGTGTCCGCATTGGCCAACGCCCCGGACGCCTGGGTAAATCCCTGACACGCTGGGCCACTCACGGCGGATCTCATGACGTGAGCCAGCGACGTCCATCATACGAACAACCCCTTGGGATGGACGCGACGTTCTGCCACGATCCCTATTAGCCAGGTAGGAAAACTAGGGATCTCTGGGGGTGGCCGTGGGAACGCTCGAGCGCGCAGGCCGAGTGCTGCCCCCACTGACCTCGCGTCGTCACATCGACCTCGGTCGTACGTCCAGTGCCATCTGTCGGGCCTTCTGACGCCACAGAACCTGAGTCTCTCCGAATCAGCACTGCTTCCCCGCTCTCTCCGCCCCGTCGGCGGAGCGGACGCCCACGGCTGACCACTCCCCCCACGTTCCACTTCTCATCCCGCGACGCCATGCCTGGCGTCGCCGCTCAAGGAGTGGAGTGTCGGTGCGTGCCGACAAGCAGTCGTCTCACCTCTCGTTCCTCCCTGATCACCCCCTCCTGAAAGGACACGTCCGTGTCTGCCGCGAGACCGCTCACCACCCTGCGCACCATCGCCGTCATAGCCGCGCTTCCCCTTCTGCTCACCGCCTGCGGCTACGGTTCCTCGGCCAAGGACGACGACAAACAGTCCGGGGTCGCGGCGGACGCCAAGAAGCTCTCCGCCGACGAAGTGAAGATCGGCTACTTCCCCAACCTCACGCACGCCACCGCGCTGGTGGGTGTCCAGGAGGGCCTGTTCCAGAAGGAGCTCGGCGGTACCACGATCAAGTCCTCGACCTTCAACGCCGGTCCCTCCGAGATCGAGGCGCTGAACGCAGGGTCCATCGACATCGGCTGGATCGGCCCCTCCCCCGCCATCAACGGCTACACCAAGTCCAACGGCAGGAACCTGCGCATCATCAGCGGTTCCGCCTCCGGCGGCGTGAAGCTGGTCGTCAACCCGAAGAAGATCAAGTCCCTGGAGGACGTCAAGGGCAAGAGGATCGCCACGCCTCAGCTGGGCAACACCCAGGACGTGGCGTTCCTCAACTGGGCTGCCGACCAGGGCTGGAGGATCGACGCAGAGAGCGGCAAGGGCGACGTCTCCGTCGTCCGCACGGACAACAAGATCACGCCGGACGCCTACAAGGCCGGTTCCATCGACGGCGCCTGGGTGCCGGAACCGACCGCATCCAAGCTGGTCGCCGAGGGCGGCAAGGTGCTGCTGGACGAGTCCACACTGTGGCCCGACAAGAAGTTCGTGATCACGAACATCATCGTGTCGCAGAAGTTCCTGAAGGAGCACCCCGACGTCGTCGAGGCCGTGCTGCGCGGCTCGGTGAAGACCAATGGGTGGATCAACGCCAACCCGGAGAAGGCGAAGGCGTCCGCCAACGCGGCACTGGAGAAGCTGTCGGGCAAGGCGCTGCCCGCTGACGTCATCGACCCGGCCTGGAAGTCCATCACCTTCCTCGACGACCCGCTGGCCTCCACCCTCAACACCGAGGCCGAGCACGCGGTCAAGGCCGGTCTCCTGGAGAAGCCCAATCTGAAGGGCATCTACGACCTCACCCCGCTCAGCAAGGTCCTCAAGGCCGAGGGCAAGGACGAGGTCGACGACGCCGGTCTCGGCGCCGAGTAACGACACGTCGAACGACAACCGGCTCCGATGACTTCCCAGGAGGTGACGACCACGGCCACCACGCTCGCCAAGGCTGCCGAGGACACCACGGCGGTGCAGCGCCGCCCGTATCGAGCACGTCTCGAAGTCCTTCCCCGCGCCGGGCACGCCCGGCGGGCAGGGCATGCGGGGATGTCGGGCGTCCACAGAGCGTGGGGCGCCGGTGCGCAACACCGGGCCGGGGACACTGACTTCTCCGTGCGGCCGCCGCAGTGCAACCGGGGGCGGGACACATCGGTCATGCGACCCTCGCCGCCTGCCCTGAAATCGGGCCGGGGGGTGGTGCCGCGCACCCGGGATTGATGGTCGGGCCCGGGCGCGCGACATTCACCGCACGTCGACGTAGTCTCCGGTGGAGGCCTTGGCGCCAGTGGTCGTGGTGCCGGCGAAATTCCACCGCCAATACCCGTCGGTGGAAGCAGTGACCGTGGTCGTCAGAGCGCCGGCGCTGCCGGTGTTCACCGTCTTCACGGTGGTGTAGGTGCTGGTGCCCTTCTTGCGGAACTGGAGCTTGACCGGCTGGCTGGCGTAGCCGTGGTACTGGTAATCGTCCCAGCTCGCGCGCTTGAGCGTACCCGTGACGGTGAGGGTCTTGCCCTTGGTCACCGGCTCCGGAGACGCGTTCGTCGTCAGCGTGCTCGCGCGCTTGAGGGGGAAGGTGTCGATGCGCTCGTCCCATCGGTAGTCGTCGTCGAGAGCGTCCACCCAGGAGCCGACATACCAGGTACCCGCCTGGCTGTTGTCCAGGTCGACCCGGGGGTCGAAGGTGAACGAGTGCGTGCACTCGCTGTCGGTCTCACAAATGGTCTCGTCGTCGGCGTACCCCGCGCCGGGGCCCTCCAGGGTGGTGTCCGCCGAAAGCAGGCCTGAGTCGTCGTAGCCGTAGATCGTCACATCGAAGGTCTTCGCGTACGTGGTGCCGATGACGACAGACGAACCGTTGTTGACGCTCACACCCAGGATCTCGGTGTCGCCGGAGCCGCCGTCGGCATAAGCCGCCGGAGCCACGAAGCCGATGACTCCGAGCGCAGCGGCAATAGACAGCGCTACGCGCTTGCCCATGTGGTGTCTCTCCTTCTTTCAGGTCACGACGCGCACGAGGTGCATCGGTGGCCTTGCAAGCAACCTTGTCGGCACGGTTCTTCCTCGGTTGCTGGCTTTGCGGTTGAGGCCGAGTTCCGTGCCACGGGTCAGGTGGAGAGCAGCGATTTACGCAGAAGGTCGCGCACCGTGCAGCACTCGTGACGATCTTGTGATGAATATGAAAACATGCAGCTAGGAGGTGTCGTTTGCCCCGCAGTACGCGCCATCAGCCGCTCAGGTACAAACCCTGACTCCCCCATCACCCTCGCCCTCACCCGACCGATGGCGAAGCAGTCCTTGCGCCCCCCCCCCGGCGATAACGGCCGGGCGCACCCCGCCCCAGTGCGC
>NZ_JBHYKH010000285.1:0-11426 GCF_042741275.1 Streptomyces sp. NPDC058964 | reverse complement strand
AGGGGGGCGGTGTAAACGGGACTGCGCGACGCCCACGGCCCCGGGCTCGCCACCCCCGGCACTACCGGCGACGCCCCCCCCGGGGGCGTCCCGGAGAAGGTGTGGGCCGGCGTGCCCGCGGCCGAGCTGTACGCGGCGACGGGGCTGCAGTACGCGCCCTTCAACACTCTGTACCAGCTGACGGCGGCCCGCGCGACCCGGCAACTCGCCTGCGCGGAGCGACTGTTGCTCATTCCCGACCTGATCTCCTACTGGCTGACGGGCGAGCAGGGCACGGAACTCACCAACGCCTCCACCACCCAGCTCGTCGATCCCCGCACGCGCGGGTGGTCGTACGGCCTCGCGGCCCGGCTGGACGTCGACCTGGGCCTCTTCGCGCCGCTGCGCCGGCCGGGCGATCCGGCCGGTGCGCTGCGGGCGGAGGTGCTGGAGGAGACCGGGCTCGCCGGTCCCGTGCCGGTGACCGCGGTCGCCTCGCACGACACCGCGTCGGCGGTGGCCGCCGTTCCGGCCACCGGTGAGCGCTTCGCCTACATCTGCACCGGCACGTGGTCCCTGGCGGGCCTCGAGCTGGACACGCCCGTGCTCACCGAGGAGAGCCGCGCCGCCAACTTCACCAACGAGCTGGGGCTGGACGACACGGTCCGTTACCTGCGCAACATCATGGGGCTGTGGCTGCTGCAGGAGTGCGTACGGGCCTGGGGCGACCCCGGTCTCGACGGGTTGCTGCGCGAGGCCGCCGAGGTGCAGGCGCTGCGGTCGGTCGTGGACGCGGGGGACCCTGCGTTCCTGGCACCGGGGCGGATGCCGGAGCGGATCGCCGAGGCCTGCCGGGCGACGGGGCAGCCGGTTCCGCGGACCCCGGCGGAGATCACGCGCTGCATCCTCGACTCCCTCGCCCTGGCCCATCGCCGGGCGGTCGAGGACGCGCAGCGGCTGGCCGGTCACCCGGTCGACGTCGTCCATGTGGTCGGCGGCGGCGCCCGGAACGCGCTGCTGTGCCAACTCACCGCCGACGCCTGCGGGCTGCCGGTGGTGGCGGGGCCGACGGAGGCGGCGGCCCTCGGCAACGTCCTGGTCCAGGCGCGGGCCCACGGTCTGGCCGGGGACCGCGACGGCATGCGCCGGCTGCTGGCCCGTACCCAGCGGCTGACCCGGTACGAGCCGGCCGGCGCGGCGGCCCGCTGGCAGGAGGCCGCGGCCCGGCTCGCCACGCCGTGAACCGCGCTCTCCCCTCGACGGTCGCCTCCCATTACCCTGCACTCGTCCGATGACCGACCCACAAGGAGCCGCGATGCGTGTCGCCCTGTTCCTGACCTGCGTCAACGACACGCTCTATCCGGACACCGGCCGCGCGGTGGTGAAACTCCTGAACAGGCTGGGAGTCGAGGTCGACTTCCCGATGGGCCAGACATGCTGCGGGCAGGCGCACTACAACACCGGCTACCGTCATGAGGCGGAACCGCTCGCCCGTCAGTTCTCCGATGTCTTCCGGGAGTACGAGGCGATCGTGACGCCGTCCGGATCGTGCGGGGCGATGGTGCGGGAGCTGTATCCGCGGATGGGTGAGCGGGCGCGTGCCGAGGGGCGCGGGGACACCCTCGCCGCCACCCTGGCGCCGGTGGTCCCGAAGACGTACGAACTGACGGAGTTCCTGGTGGACGTGCTGGGGGTCACGGACGTCGGGGCGTACTACCCGCACCGGGTGACGTACCACCCGACCTGTCACGGCCTGCGCGGCCTCGGGCTCGGCGACCGTCCGCTGCGGCTGCTGCGGGCCGTGAAGGGGCTGGAGCTGGTGGAACTCCCGGGTGCCGAGGAGTGCTGCGGCTTCGGCGGGACCTTCGCGGTGAAGAACCCCGACGTCTCGGCGGCGATGGGCGCGGACAAAGTGCGCAACGCCGAGTCGACGGGCGCGGAGGTGCTGTGCGCGGCCGACAACTCCTGTCTGATGCACATCGGCGGCACCATGACCAGGCTCGGGACCGGCCTGCGGCCGGTGCACATCGCGGAGATCCTGGCGAGCACCGAGGAGGGGCCGGCCGCATGAGCGGAACCTTTGTGGGGATGCCGGCCTTTCCCGAGGCGGCGCGCGAGGCCGTCCACGACCGGACCCTGCGCGGCAATCTCCGGCACGCCACGCACACCATCCGCGCCAAACGGGCGAAGGCGGTCGCGGAGCTCTCCGACTGGGCGGAACTGCGGGAGGCCGGAAAGCGCATCAAGGACCACACGCTCCGCCAACTCGACCGCTATCTGGTCCAGTTGGAGGGGGCGGTCACGGCGGCCGGCGGCACCGTGCACTGGGCCGCCGACGCGGACGAGGCCAACCGGATCGTGGCGGAGCTGGTCAGGGCGACCGGCGAGTCGGAGGTCGTCAAGGTCAAGTCGATGGCCACCCAGGAGATCGGGCTCAACGAGGCGCTGGAGGCTCAGGGCATCCGCGCGTACGAGACCGATCTCGCCGAGCTGATCGTGCAGCTGGGCAGGGACCGGCCCTCGCACATCCTCGTCCCGGCCATTCACCGCAACCGGGGCGAGATCCGGGACATCTTCCGTGCCGAGATGGGCGAGTGGGGCCGCCCGGCCCCCGAGGGTCTGACGGACACGCCCGCCGAACTCGCCGAGGCCGCGCGGCTGCACCTGCGCGAGAAGTTCCTGCGCGCCAAGGTCGGCGTCTCGGGCGCCAACTTCATGGTCGCCGAGACCGGCACGCTGGTCGTGGTCGAGTCGGAGGGCAACGGCCGTATGTGTCTGACCCTGCCCGAGACGCTGATCTCGGTCGTCGGCATCGAGAAGGTCGTGCCCACCTGGCGGGACCTGGAGGTCTTCCTCCAGACGCTCCCCCGCTCATCGACGGCCGAGCGGATGAACCCGTACACGAGCATGTGGACCGGCACCACGGACGAGGACGGCCCGCGGACCTTCCATCTGGTCCTGCTCGACAACGGCCGCACCGACACGCTCGCCGACGAGGTCGGCCGTCAGGCGCTGCGCTGCATCCGCTGCTCGGCGTGTCTCAACGTCTGCCCGGTGTACGAGCGGGCGGGCGGCCACGCCTACGGCTCCGTCTACCCGGGCCCGATCGGCGCGATCCTCAGCCCCCAGCTGCGAGGTACGCGCAGCGAGATCGACGCCTCGCTGCCGTACGCCTCCTCGCTGTGCGGGGCCTGCTACGAGGTGTGCCCGGTCGCCATCGACATCCCCGAGGTGCTGGTGCACCTGCGGGAGCGGGTAGTGGAGGGCGGCCAGGTGGTCCGGGAGGGCAACAAGGTGGTGCTGCGGCCGGCCAGGGGCCACGCCGCCGAACGAGCCGCCATGCGCGCGGCACTCTGGGCGTTCGCGCGTCCCGGCGTCCTGCGCGCCGGACAGCGGCTGGCGTCGCGCACCCGCCGGCTGCACCCGCGTACCCTTCCCGGTCCCGGCAGGGCGTGGAGCGGGACCCGCGATCTGCCGGCCGTACCCGCGGAGCCGTTCCGCGACTGGTGGCAGCGCACCGGCGGCGGCAAGAAGGAGACCGAGTGAGCGGCAGGGACCGGGTCCTGGGCCGGGTGCGGCGCGCGCTGGCGGCCGTCCCGCGCGACGACACGCCGTACGAGCAGGCCGTTCCCCGGGACTATCTGCGGGAACACGGCGAACGGACCGACACCGGCACGGTGGACCTGCTCGCGCAGAACCTGGCGGACTACCGGGCGGTCGTGCACCGCTGCGCCGCGCCCGAACTGCCATCGGTGATCGCCGGGTTGCTGGCTGCCCGGGGGGCGGCCTCGGTGCTGGTGCCGCCCGGACTGGACGAGGGGTGGCTGGCGGACACGGATGCCGAGCGGGTCGCCGACCGGGCGGAGAGCACTCCGCAGGAGCTGGACCGGGTCGACAGCGTGGTCACGGCGTGCGCCGTGGCGATCGCCGAGACGGGCACCATCGTGCTGGACGGCGGACCCGACCAGGGGCGCCGCCGGATCACCCTGGTCCCCGACCATCACATCTGCGTGGTCCGGGTGCCTGACCAGGTCGTCGCGGCGGTCCCCCAGGCCCTGGAACGCCTGGCTCCCGCACGCCCGTTGACCTGGATCTCCGGCCCGTCGGCGACCAGTGACATCGAACTGGACCGGGTGGAGGGGGTGCACGGACCGCGGACGCTGGAGGTCGTACTGGTGGGCTGAGGGGTCCGGCTGCGCGCCGGGCCCCGCCGCCGGGGCCATGCGACGCTGTTGCCGTAAGGAGCCCCCCACAGCCGGCCGGCGCCGCGCCCTGGATTCGACCTCGGCGTGCCCGTGCTGAGGGTCGTCGGCGGAACGCCGGACGCACCGAGGTGTCCCCGGCTCTTCACCCGGCCCGGTCCTCGCCCCACGCCGTCCGCCCCACGGGCGGCCCCCGCGTGGCCCGGTTCACCTCCGTCCCGCTCAACCCCGTTCGATTCAACCCCCGTCCGGTTCCGTGGCCGAAGGCTGTCGTGCGGGCTCTTCCCGGCGGTCGGGGCGTGAGCGGTCCAGCAGGCCGAACGCCCAGCGCTCGTTGAAGCCCGCCAGGAATCCGACGGCGCACCAGAAGCCCCAGAACGCGGTGCCCGCCCCGTCCTGATGGGCGATGCAGATGTCACCGGTGGTCGCGGGCGGCTCGATCACCCGCACGATGTCCGCGTCGAGCAGGAAGTACACCGCGAGGGCGAGGATCCAGCCGACGAAGACCCGGTAGACGCCCTCGTGGCGCATCCCGCGGGCCAGCTGCCCCGGAGCGACGGTGCCCCGGTCCCCGTTGGTCCTGCGTCGGGCCAGCGACTCCCCGCTCCGGCGCAGCCGCACCAGGACGCTGAGCACCGCCCCGAACGCCCCCACCCCGCCGCAGACGAAGGCGCCCATCAGGCTCCAGCGGTCACCGCACCCGATGTCCACCCGCAGGACGTCGAGCAGCCCCACTGCCCCCACCACCAGCGGCGCGCTCAGCAGGACCACGCCGATCAGCGCGCCGAGGCTGAGTCCGACGTTGATGCCGCGGCTCACCGCGAGGGCGCAGTCCTGCTCGATCCGGGCGCGCAGGCCCGCGATCTCCTTGTTGAGATAGTCCCTCAGGTGCCGGTCGCCCTCCTCGGCGGCGAGCCGGGGATCGCACAGCACGTTGGCGAGGACACAGCCCACCGTGATCCGCAGCGACTGCCGGGTCTCGTACTCGAACGCCCGCTGCCCCTCGCCGTGGATCAGCTGGAGGTTCATGTGCTGGACGGGATAGGCGGTGAGGAAGCGCTCGTACGCCGTCTCACGGCCCGGCTCCACCAGGTTGGCCAGTCCGTCGGCCTTCGTGTCGGTGCGGGCGCCCAGCACCGCGTCGCGTAATCTCCGCCACCACGACCGGTGGCAGCCCCCGTTGTTCGTCATGGAAAAGCTGTACCGGCACCGGTTCGCGGCGGGAAGACGGGTCACGGCACCAGTACGGTCACCGTCGTCACGAAGCGGTCACCGCCACTCGCACGGTCTGCTCGTCGAGGGGGTCTACGCCACTCCCGCAGCGTCCAGCAGCGCCGCCGCCGTCGCCGTGGGCAGCCCGTCGTCCAGGCTCTCCACCCGGGCGCCGGCGCGGGCACTGGCCCCGTCGTAGACGAGCATCAGCTGGCGGGCGAGCAGCTCGGGGTCGCGGGCGCCGCCGCGCTCGGCCTGGGTGCGCAGGACCTCACGCAGCCGCTCCTTGGCCGTGCGCGCGACCGCGCTCGCCGGGTGCTCAGGGTCCTTGAGCTCGACCAGCACGGCCAGATACGGGCAGCCGCGGTAGCCGGGGTCCGTGGAGGCCTTCTCCAGGCATTCGAAGACGTACAGGATCCGCTCGCGGGGCGTCCCGGCCTCGGGGCCGGCGGGGGTGAACAGCTCCTCGTACCACGGGATCCGCTGCTCCAGGCTCGCGGCCAGCACCTCGTCCTTGCTGTCGAAGAGCTGGTACATGGACCGCTTCGAGACACCCGCCGTCCGGCACAGCGTCTCGACACCGATCGAGACGCCCTCGCTGTAGAAGAGCTGGGCGGCCGCGTCGAGCAGCCGGTCGCGGGGTGACGCCTTGTCCGTGGTGGCCATACCGCGAGGTTACCGCGCCGGGGGCCGGTGGAAACCGATCGGTGTGCAATGTGTCGCAGTCGACGGATCCACGTGACAGCGGGGCTGAACAAGCGCTTAGATAGGAATCCGGACCCCGATCCCGACCTCAGCCGGAGGACCCGTTGTTCACTTCCGTCGACGACGTCTCCGCGCGCCTCGCCGAGACCGGCTACCTCGCGTCGCCCGCGGTCGCCACGACCGTCTTCCTGGCCGGCCGGCTGGGCAAACCGCTGCTGGTCGAGGGCCCCGCCGGGGTCGGCAAGACCGAGCTCGCCAAGGCCGTCGCCCAGGTCGCGGACGCCCGGCTGGTACGGCTGCAGTGCTACGAGGGCGTCGACGAGTCCCGCGCGCTGTACGAGTGGAACCACGCCAAGCAGCTGCTGCGCATCAGCGCGGGCCGGGACGAGACCTGGGACGAGACGCGCACGGACATCTTCAGCGAGGAGTTCCTGCTCCCGCGCCCGCTGCTGACCGCCATCCGCGGCGACGGCCCCACGGTGCTGCTGATCGACGAGACCGACAAGGCCGACGTCGAGATGGAAGGCCTCCTTCTGGAGGTGCTCAGCGACTTCCAGGTGACCGTGCCCGAGCTGGGGACCATCGCGGCCACGCAGCGTCCGTTCGTCGTGCTCACCTCCAACGCCGGCCGTGAGCTGTCCGAGGCCCTGCGCCGCCGCTGTCTGTTCCTGCACATCGGCTTCCCGGACGAGGAGCTGGAGCGGCGGATCGTCCGGCTGAAGGTGCCGGGGCTGGGCGAGGCGCTGGCCGGGTCCGTCGTGCGGGTGATCGGGGCGCTGCGCGCCATGGACCTGCGGAAGGTGCCGTCCGTCGCCGAGACGATCGACTGGGCGCGCACCCTGCTGGCACTGGGCGCCGACACGCTCGACGAGACGGTCGTACGGGACAGCCTGGGCGTGATCCTCAAGCACCAGGACGACATCCTCAAGGCGGCCGCCAAGCTGGACCTGGACAATCTGTGAGCACGCCGGCGGGTGTCGTCGAGCGGCTGACGGGCCTGGTCGGGGCGCTGCGCGCGCACGGCGTACGGATCGGCACCGGCGAGACCGTGGACGCGGCCCGTGCGCTGGAGGCGCTCGGGTTCGCCGACCGGGAGCTGCTGCGGGAGGGCCTGGCGGCCACGCTGCTGCACGGCACGGCACAGCGGAGCGTCTTCGACCCGGTCTTCGACCTGTACTTCCCGCGGGGCGTCGGCGCGCCCGGCGCCGAGCCGGCGGACCGGGACGAACTGCGCGACCGTCTCGCCGGGGCGCTGGCCGCCGACGACCGGGCCATGATGGCGCGGCTGGCCGCGGAGGCGGTCGACGGCCTGGGCGGGTACGGGAGTTCACCCGAGTCGGACGGCTGGTCGTCGTACCAGACCCTCGACCGGCTGCGCCCCCAGACGCTGCTGGCCCGGGTGCGGACGCAGGTCCGGGGGCAGCAGAACGGGGGCGCCGCCTTCGCCGACCGGCTGCTCGACGACGAGATCCGGCGTCGTATCGAGGCGTTCCGGGCGATGGTCGCGGCGGAGGCCCGGCGGCGGGTGGCCGAGCGGCGCGGCCGGGACATGATCGCCCGCCGGGCGGTGCGGCCGACCGCCGACCGGGTGGACTTCCTCTTCGCCGGCCGGGACCAACTGGCACAACTGCGCAGGACCGTTCAGCCGCTCGCCCGGAAGCTGGCCACGCGTCTCGCCGCCCGGCGACGCCGTGCCGCGCGCGGCACGATCGACCTGCGCCGCACCCTGCGCGGGTCGCTGTCGACGGGCGGGGTACCGATACGGCCGGTGCTGCGCCGGCGCCGTCCCGTGCGGCCCGAACTGGTGCTGCTGTGCGACGTCTCGGGCTCGGTGTCGGGATTCTCCGACTTCACGATGCTGCTGGTGCAGGCGCTGCACGACCAGTTCAGCAAGGTGCGGGTGTTCGCCTTCGTCAACCGGATCGACGAGGTGACCGGACTCCTCGACCACGGCACCGCCGACCCGGAGGGCCTCGGCGCCCGCATCCGCGCGGAGGCGACGCTCACCGGGTGGCACGGCAGCAGCGACTACGGCGTGGCGCTGGGCGAGTTCGCGGAGCGGTACGGCGACGCGGTCGGCCCGCGCACGACCGTGTTCGTCCTCGGTGACGCCCGAACCAACATGAGCGACCCGAACCTGCCGGCCGTCCGCCGCATCGCCGAACGGGCCCGCCGCGTCTACTGGCTGAACCCCGAGCAGCGCGCCCAGTGGGGCACCGGCGACTCCGCCGCGCCCGCCTACGCGGACCTGGTCGAGATGTACGAGTGCCGAACGGCCCGCCAGCTCGGCGGGCTGATCGCGCGGCTGCTCCCCGTCTGAGGCGTCCGGCGCCGACGTGTGGTCGACTTGCGTCACCACAGCCCGCAGACGAGGACGAACGACATGACCCACCCGCCCGTGGAACTCGGCACCTTCCCCACCCCGGTGGAACCCGCTCCCCGGCTGGCCGCCGCCATCGGGCTCGGCCCGGACGACCTGTGGATCAAGCGGGACGATCTGACCGGTCTCGGCGGTGGCGGCAACAAGATCCGCAAGCTGGAGTGGACGCTGGGAGCGGCGCTCGCGGAGGGGGCCGACACGCTGGTGACCACCGGCGCACCGCAGAGCAACCACGCCCGGCTCACCGCGGCCGCCGGCGCCCGCCTGGGCCTCGACGTCGTCCTTGTGCTGCGCGGCTCGCCCGGCGTGTCGCGGTCCGGGAACCTCGCGCTGGACGGGCTGTTCGGGGCGCGGACGGCCTGGGCGGGCGACGTCGGCCGGGACGGCCTGGAACTGGCGGCCGCCGAGGTCTGCGAGCGGCTGCGCAAGAACGGCTCCCGGCCCGCGCTCGTCCCGTTCGGCGGGTCCAGCACCCTGGGGGCCCGCGGCTACGTGCGGTGCGGCGAGGAACTGCGCGGACAACTGGCGGACGTGCGGACCGCGGTCGTCGCCCTCGGCTCCGGCGGCACGATGGCGGGACTCGTCGCGTCGCTGGGCGTGGCGGCGGTGCTCGGGGTCGACGTGGGCGCCCTGACCGATCCGGCCGCCGCCGTAGGGGAGTTCGCGGCCCCGCTCACGACGGAGGCGGTCACCCCGGACCGGCTGCGGGTGCGACGCGACCAGGTGGGCGCCGGGTACGCGACGCTCACCGGTCCGGCGGCCGACGCGCTCCGGCTCGCCGCCCGCACCGAGGGTCTGGTCCTCGACCCGGTCTACACGGGCCGGGCCCTGGCCGGGCTGATCGCCGCCGTCCGGGACGGTGACGTCCGGCCGGGCGAGCGGACCGTGTTCGTGCACACCGGCGGGCTGCCCGGCCTGTTCGGGCACACGGAGGCCGTCCGGTTCGCCGAGGAGGGGTCCGTCGCCCTCGAGCTCTGACCCTCACCGGCCCCCTACACGCACCTGCGCTCCTCCTCCCGTGGAACTACGGCTCCTCCCCGATGCCCGAACGGGGGCCCTCCCCCTAACCTGCGAGCAGACGGCGAGGGGGGACAGGACATGAAGGCGGTCGTCCAGGACCGGTACGGCTCACCGGACGTGCTGGAGCTCAGGGACGTGGACGAGCCGGTGCCCACCGACGACCAGGTGCTGGTGCGGGTGCGCGCCGCCGCGGTGAACGCGTACGACTGGCACCTCATGCGCGGCGACCCGTACGTGGCCCGGCTGGCGCTGGGGCCGCGTGCGCCCCGGGCGCGGATCCGGGGCCGGGACTTCGCGGGCGAGGTGGCGGCGGTCGGCCGGAACGTCCGGGACCTGCGGCCCGGGGACGAGGTGTTCGGCGAGGTCGACGGGACGTTCGCGGAGTACGTCTGCGCCCCGGACGCATGGGTGGAGCGCAAGCCCGCCGCCCTCACCTTCGAGCAGGCGGCGACCCTGCCGCTGGCGGGGAACACCGCCCTGCGCGGACTGCGCGACGTGGCGCGGCTGCGGCCGGGACAGCACGTGCTGGTCAACGGCGCCTCCGGCGGGGTGGGCACGTTCGCCGTGCAGATCGCCAAGGCGCTCGGCGCCGAGGTGACGGGCGTGTGCAGCACCCGCAACGCCGAGCTCGTCCGTTCGCTGGGCGCGGACCACGTCGTCGACTACACGCGGGAGGACTTCACGCGTGACGGGCGGCGGTACGACGTCGTCCTCGACCTCGTGGCCAACCACGGGATCTCCGCCCTCCGGCGCGCCCTCACGCCCACCGGGACGCTCGTTCTCGGCGGCGGAGGCAGCCCGGGGCAGTTCCTCGGGGCACCGGTCCTCATCCTCAAGGGGCTCGTGCTCTCTCCCTTCGTCCGTCAGCGGCTGCGCCCGCTCGTCGGACCTGCACCCGACAAGGCGGTGCTGACGGCGCTGCGGGAGCTGGCCGACTCCGGGAAGCTCGCTCCGGTGATCGACCGGACGTACGCGCTGCGCGAGGCGCCGGAGGCCATCCGTCACCTGGAGGAGGAGCACGCGCGGGGGAAGGTCGTCGTCACGGTCTGACCGGACCGGCCGCGCACGGCGGTGCCCCGCGGCGACGCTCGCCGCGGGGCACATCGCGACCGGACTACCTTCCCTCGGCCTTCGCGTAGCCCTGTGCCATGCCTCCCGCGAAGTCGTACACCACGACCTGTTCGTCGCCCACGACCCAGGCGTCGTGGCCGGGCGGGCACACGAACACGTCGCCGGGGCCGACCTCGCCCTCGCCGCCGTCGTCCATGCGCAGGTGCATCCGCCCCTGGACCACGTAGCCGTTGTGGTGAATCATGCAGCTCTCCGTGCCGGCGATCGGGCCCACGGACTCCGACCAGCGCCAGCCCGGCTCGAAGGTCGCCACGGCGAAGTCGAGCCCGCTCAGGTGAACCGCTTCGAGATGGCCCCGGGGGAAGTCGCGCCGCTCGTCCGGCTTGTCGACCGTCTTCACTTCCAACATGACGGTTTCCTCCCTTCCGGCCGCTCACCACGGCCGGGGCCGGTCTCCGTCTCCCGGCGACCCGGGTGCTCGCACGGCGGCCGTGCCCACGCGTCAATCGTCTGCCCGTCAACTCGGCGCTGCCATTCGGGGGAAACCCCGTGTCCCGGGCGGCGACCAGAAGCGTCGAGAGGCTTCGTCGGGACCGCTTCCCGGACCGGCTTGGCCATGGCCATCACGCCGCACCCGGTCACCCGCGGGCCGCACGGCCGGGACGCGGCGGCACGGCCGGCTCGCGCCCGTACAGCTGGCCCGCGCCCGTACAGCCGACCCGCGCCCGTACGCCCGGGGCACCCCCCCCCGGCGGTGCGGGTTCGCGAAAAACCCCCCCCCCCCCCCCAATCGATCGAGCAATCGCCGCGCGACCACCAGTTGGACGCGACCGCCCCGCGGGCTCAGTGGGGGCGCC
>NZ_JBHYKH010000284.1:0-11512 GCF_042741275.1 Streptomyces sp. NPDC058964 | reverse complement strand
CACCCCCCCCCCCACCCACCCTATAAAAAACTCTCTTGGTCGGGGCCAGCTTATTTTGTTTAAACGCCCCGGGGGGGGGGGCGCACCCCACCCCCCGCCCCCCCCCCGCCGGGTCGGTCTCGGCGAGCAGGACGCGGCGCGGCCAGACCGCCGCGAGGGCGACGGCCGCGGTGGTGACGCCGGGGGAACCCTTGTCGGCGGCGAGGGCGATGAGGGCCATGGGGTGGGAGCCGCCTTCTAGTTGCCGGTGCCGGGAACGTGCACGATGGCGACCGCACCGGCGGACGCGGCGCGCGCCACGGCGGGGGCGTCGGCCTGGTCGACGAGCAGGGTGACCGAGAGGTTGCCGGTGCTCACGGTGGCGTCGCTGTCGTCGTTGACCTTGCTGACCTTGGCGTTCTCGACGATGGCGGCCCCGCCGGAGGTGGCGGTGGCGGAGGACCCGGTCTTGCTGGAGCTGCTGGTGTCGACGTTGTAGACGGCGACGACGTCACCGGACTTGATGTCGGCCGGGTACTGGCCCTCCTTGAGGGCGACACCCACGGCGGCCTTGCCGGTCGGAAGGCTGCTGCCCTCGGCGAACATCTGCCCCATGACGACCGTGTCCGGGTAGATCGTGGACTTGGCCTTGAGGGTCTTCAGGGTGCCCAGCTGGGACCACTTGACGTAATTGATGCTGTCGTCGGCGGCGACCATCACGGACGTCACATCGCTGTCCTTGACGGACTCTCCGGCCTCGATCTCCTTCGTCACCTTGACGACCTCGATCCGGTCACCGGCGCGCAGGACGAGCGTCGTGGCGCCGAGCGCACCGAGCAGGATGAGCAGCACGGCGAGCGCGGCGAGTGCCGGTTTGCGCTCGCGAGGCGGAGTGGGAAGCCGGTCACCGACCGACGGCTGAGCCGGAGCGGCGGAACGACCGGCGCCCGCCCCCGTACGCTCTTGGATCTTCACGCAACCGCTCCCCGTAACCCAAGACTCTGTCTGTCAAGAACTCTGAAACTCTGTCAACGCTTGTCAACAACGTGAAAGCGGACACTCCGCACCAACCACCCCGACTCGGTCGATTACTCGGCAGCGGGGCGAGTGTCAAGCGATCGCACCGTATCAGCCGCACATAAGCCCCTCAAGGCACGCCCGGACACCTTGACCTCACTGAAATCGTCGTTGCGATCTGCAACTGCAGAGACCCGTGCGACAGTTGGGAGTACGGGGGACGCGAAGGCAAGCCGAACTGTGCGCGGGCGAATCCAGAACGCCCCGCTCGCGCACGGTCCGCGCCCGCGACCGTCACCGCGCACCCATGAGGCCTGCACGAATTGCTCACGTCGGGTTGGCCGACACGTGCCGTGATCGTCGCCTGGCGTGGCCCGAGCGGCCGGGGCGTCGGCTGTCGGAACTGCCGTAGGCACTGCGGGGGTTACCACGGGCACGGACTGAACAGGATCACCCCGCCGGGTGAGTGGTTCGCCACCGTGAATGACCGTGAGGATGCCAGCACGTGATCGAGCCGTCGTACCGGCATCACTGGAAACCTCCCGAGGGCGAGAACCTCGTCACGCGCGACCGGGTGGCCTTCGCGACGGTCACGGCGAGCCACCTCTCCTACCTCGCCGACGACCTGGAGACCGCCCAACTCGCCACCGGCACCGATGTACTCGACCGCCCCCGCCGGGTGCTGGACGACCCGATGTCGCCGTGTGTCGGCATCCGTCTCGCCGAGTGCCTCACCGACGCCCTACGCGTCGACGAGTCCCGGGGCATGCGCCTGGTCGTACCGGACGATGCGGAGGACCCCGAAGGCACCCACGGGTAGGCCACGCGGAACGCGGGGAGCGGGCTACGGTCGTAACCACGACGCGTCGAAGGAGTTCATCGGCTCCACCCACCGCCGCTCCCCCCTCGGCCCGTGCGCCTACAAGGTCGGCGCGCAGGGCGAGGTGACCGGGGACCGCGGCAAGCGCGAGATCCTGGTCGCCGGACGCGCCGAACCCGTACCGTGCACATCGGCATACCCGCCGTGCGACTGCCCGAGAGGCAAGGCACCGCGATAGCGGAACGGAACTCACACATCACAGCGGCCCGGACACAGCACATCAACGCGTCTGAGGTCGATGTCCGTTCGGGCACGATCAGGACACAGGTCACACCCCCGAGCACCCCATGCGCCCAGAATTATCACCATTCACAGGGAAGTTCGCTCTGGCGAAACAGGGAACCTCCCCGATACCGTCGGCTTTCTTGAACGGTCTTTTTTCTCACGGGGAGTTCACTGTGAAGCGCCGTACTTTGCCCGTTGCTGCCGCGCTGGCGGCAACGGCAGCACTGCTGTTGACCGCCTGCGGAAGCGGTGGCGACAAAGCCAGCGACAACGACAAGATCGCCGGCGCCGACCAGGGAACGAAGAAGCCGTCGGCTTCGGCATCCGCTTCGGGAGCGCCGGCAGAGGACAAGCCGGACGGCGTGGACGTGTCCCTGCCCAAGGACATGGACCTGACCATGGTCTTCGACTGGGACAAGCCGAAGGACAAAAACGAGGCGGCGGCAATGGAGGATGCTGCAAACTTTCTCCGCGCCATCTACCGGGGCATCGACAAGCGCACGACCAAGGACGCGGCCCTGACCGCATACGCCACCGGTGACGGGCTCCACTACGCGCAGGTGCAGATCAACGACTGGATCAAGGGCGGCTGGACGGCGACCGGCACGGAGCGCCACTACGACGTCAGCACCCGGTCCACCACGAACGACCAGGCTGTGGAGGTGGCGTTCTGTGTGGACTCAACCAAGTTCTATGGCAAGGAGATCAAGACGGGGAAGGTCCTGAAGACCAAGCCCAGTCTCGCGGACTTCGACTACTTCAAGATCGTCATGGTCAAGCTCCCCACAGCCGATGACCTGTGGCAGGCGTCCAAGGTGTACGTCCAGACCAAGGCGGCGAAGTGCCAGTGAGCGAATCGCGACGCATACTGCTCGGCGCCGGGGCCCTGACTCTGGCCCTCAGCCTCGTCCTCGCGGAACCGGCCTACGCGGCAGGGCCGACGGGCAAGGACAAGGGCGCCGACACAGAGCAGTCGGGCGGCGGGGACTCGACCGGCATCTACGCCGCCGCCAAGATCCAGTACTCCGGCGCCGTCGCCAAGGACGGCGGCACCGGCAACGTCACGTCCTCCGACGTCAACTGGACACCCCCGCCCTGCTGGTACGCCCCCTACCTCGGCGCCAAGGACTTCAAGAAGAAGATGTCCGAGCAGATCGAGAGCGCCAAGAACACGCCCGGCATGGGTGGCACCGCAGGCACGGCGATCGGCGAGATGCAGCGCCACTACGAGGACGAGTACGGCTGGACCGACACCCCCGGCTACAAGGACTACAACGTCGAGAAGGACGGCGAGGGGATGTTCTGGGCCGCTGTCGAGAATCCCGACGAACCCGACGTACTCAAGCGGAGCTCGTGCAACGACCTCCCCTTCTGGGTCGACAACGGCGAAGCCCCACCGGCCCGGTACGAAGAGGCCGTCACTCCGGAGATCCTCGCCGCCCTCGCGTACCAGCACATGCAACTGCCCGACACCAAGGTGACCCTCGCGCCCGAGGCCACCACCAAGGTGAACCTGCCGACATGGGCCTGGCTCGACAAGGCCGTCTTCAACGAGGTCCAGGCCACGGCGGCCATCAACGCCCCCGGTTTCAACATCCAGGCCACGACCACCGCGAAGCCCGTCTCCCTCAAACTCGAACCCGGCACGCCGGATGCCGAGACCTTCCCCGCCTCCGGCGAGTGCGCCATCAAAGCCGACGGCTCCATCGGCGAGCCCTACGCCAAGGGCAAGTCCGACGAGACTCCGCCCTGCGGCCTGAAGTACCTCCGCTCCTCGGGCAATGGCACCTTCAAGCTCCAGGCCACCATCACCTGGAAAATCAGCTGGACCGGCACCGGCGGCGCCGGCGGCGACCTCCCCAACGGCACCTTCGGCACCACCCAGGACATCACGGTCCAGGAAATCCAAGCCGTCAACCGCTGACAGACCGATTGGTCTCCAGGCCGACAAGAGCGACGCACCGTCAAAGCCGCCACCGCGACGAAGCGGCCGCATTCAGGGCCGGGGACGAGGCAGGCAAGGGCTTCAACAGCGCCAATAGCTGAGAAGCGCGGAAATATCAGCGCCGACAACATCTACCTCCTTGGCCCGTCAAGCCCACAGGGGCGCGAAATGCGACCTCCCATCCCGACTCCCGAGCTGAGAGCGGGGCGCGCCCCGATCCATGTGACAACGCTGTGACGGTCAAGGAGATTTGGCTCGTGTGCCGGCCCTCGAAGGCCGCCGGCCCGCGAGGCGACCCCCGGCTGAGCCGGATAGCCTGTGCGGGCATGTCAACGTGGCAGTGCCACGGGTCCCCAGGAAGGAACACGGTCAATGCGGGTGTCCGTCACGGTGGTCCGGCAGGGCATGGATCCACAGGACGTCATTCTTGACTTCGGTGAGGACGCGAGCGTCGCCGAGGTGGCCAAGGCGTTGGCGCCGACGGCGGCTCCCCCCACCGCCGTCGGCGCCGGGTTGGCGCGGATCCCGTACGACCCGCGGCTCGATGGCACGGTGGCACCCACCACGCCCGGCCTGTGGGCCGACGGGCGGCACTGCGAATCCGACGCGCGCGCGAGCGACATACTCCGCGACGGCATGCGGATATCCGTCGACGACAGCGTGGGTCCTTTCCTGCGGGCGGGCGAGCCGTCGGGACGCTACGAACTGCGTGTCACCGCAGGGCCCGGCGCCGGCCGGGTCGCCCGCCTGGCCGCGGGCGTGACGGTGATCGGTTCGGCGCAGACCTGCACCATATCCATCGCCGATCCTCTTCTGCCGCATGAGGCGCTGCGCGTGAGCGTCGCCGTCGACGGCCGTGTCACCCTGACTCCGGGGCAGGTCGGCACGGAGGTACTCCTCGACGGCGAGCCCGTCACCGGTGAACGCGAGTGGCCGCTGGGCGCGCTCGTCCGCTGCGGCGGTTCCCTGCTGGTCCTCGACGACCCGGTGGAACCCGACGCGCACCTGGCGCCGATGGGAGAGGGCGGGCTCGCCTACAACCGTCCGCCCAGGCTGACCTCGTTGCCGCCGCGGGCCCGGCTGGTGGTTCCCGATCCGCCCCGCAAGGCCGAGCGCCACCGCTTCCAACTGATCGCCTCCGTCACACCGTTGATCTTCGGCGTGGTCATGTACCTCATGACCAAGCAGGTGTACACGCTGCTGTTCTGCCTGATGAGTCCGGTGATGATGGCGGGCGAATGGCTCAGTCAGAACCGTGAGGGCAAGAAGAAGAACCGCACATCGGCCAAGGAGTACAAGGCGCAGAAAGCCAAGTACGAAGAGGAGTTGGCGAACCTCACCGCCGCCGACAAGCGGGCGCGGCGCAGCGCCTACCCTGACGCCGCCTCCCTCCTGCTGTTCGCGACGGGACCGCGGCGCCGCCTGTGGGAGCGCAGGCTCACCGACCCGGACGCCCTCGTCCTGCGCGTCGGCGTGACGGATCTCCCGGCCAACATCGAACTCGTCGCCGGCCCCGGACGGGGAACGGACGACGGCCCCCCCGAGCCACCGCTCGTCCAGGATGTTCCGGTACCGCTGCCGTTCACGGAGCTGGGTGTGGTCGGCCTGGCCGGCGCCCGGCCCCAGACCTTGGCGGGCGCCCGCTGGTTCGCCGCCCAGGCCGCCGTCCTGCACAGCCCACGCGATCTGTCCCTGGTCGTGCTCTCCTCGACCCCGGACGCCGACGCCGCGTGGGACTGGGTGCACTGGCTGCCGCACGCCGCCCCGCAGATCGGCCAGGACTGCGTCGCCCTCGTCGGCTCGGACGCCGAGACCATCGGCAAGCGTGTCACCGAGCTGCTCAACGAACTGAACCGCCGCAAGGAAGCGTCCGCGGCCGGCGCGACGGGCCGGCTGCGGCCCGACCCCTACGTACTGATCGTCCTCGACGGTGCGCGGCTGCTGCGCCGCGTGCCCGGCGTCCCGCAGCTCCTCCAGGAGGGTCCGCTGCACGGGATGTTCGCACTGTGCGTCGACGAGGACGAGCGGCTGCTGCCCGAGGAATGCCGGGCGGCGATCTGCTGGCCGATGGGCTCGGTGGACAGCGTGGTGCTGCGTGGCGCGGGACTGGACGCCCTGGGCGAGGTGCTGGCCGACCAGGTGCCCCACGCCTGGTGCGAGTTGCTGGCGCGGTCGCTGGCGCCGGTGCGCGACGTCAGCCGCGACGACGCGGACAGCGCGCTGCCGTCGGCGGCCCGCCTGTTGAACCTGCTGCAGATGCCCGATCCGACGGGCACCGACATCGAGCGGATCTGGCGGTCCGGGGGGACCACGACCCGCTTCCCGGTCGGCGTCGGCGCCGAGGGAACCTTCTTCCTCGACCTCCGGCTGGACGGACCGCACGGGCTCGTCGCCGGCACCACCGGCGCCGGCAAGTCCGAGCTGCTGCAGACACTCATCACCTCACTGGCCGTCCACAACCGGCCCGACGCCCTGAACTTCGTCCTGATCGACTACAAGGGCGGCGCCGCGTTCCAGGACTGCTCCCGGCTGCCGCACACCGTCGGCATGGTCAGCGACCTCGACGCGCATCTGACGGAGCGCGCCCTGGCCTCGCTCGCCGCCGAACTGCGGCGCCGCGAGGAGATCCTCCTGGACGCGGGCGCGAAGGACATCGAGGACTACGCCGACACCCGCCGGCTGCGGCCCGAGCTGGAGCCGATGCCCCGTCTGGTCATCATCATCGACGAGTTCGCCTCGCTGGTGGCCGAACTGCCCGACTTCGTCGCAGGCCTCGTCGACATCGCCCGCCGTGGCCGCTCCCTGGGCGTCCACCTCATCCTCGCCACGCAGCGCCCCGCGGGCGTCGTCAGCCAGGACATCCGTGCCAACACCAACCTGCGCATCGCGCTGCGCGTGACGAACCGGGACGAATCCGCGGACGTCATCGACGCCCCGGACGCCGGGAGCATCTCGAAGTCCACTCCGGGCCGGATGTACGTTCGGTCCGGTGCGAGCGCGCTGGTGGCCGTCCAGTCTGCGCGCATCGGTGGCCGGCGCCCCGGTGCGTCGTCGGCGCCGAGCGTCGGTCTCCTCCCGCTGCCCTGGGCATCCGTCGGCCGTCCGCTGCCCCGGCGGGCCGACGACGGGGACGACGGCACCATGGTCACGGACCTCGCGGTGCTGGTCGACGCCATCGCCGAGGGCTCGCAGCGCATGGGCTTCGGCGAGCCGCACAGCCCGTGGCTGCCCCCGCTGCCCGAACACGTCACGATCGCCGACCTGCACCAGGAGACACGCCCCGCACACGGCGACGTGGCCCCGGCGGTCTTCGGCGTCATCGACGTCCCGGCCCGGCAGGCCCGCTCCCCGCTCAGCCTGGACCTGGTGGACGGCGAGCACCTGCTGATCATCGGCGGCCCCCGCTCCGGCCGCTCCACCGCGCTGCGCACCATCGCGGCCTCCCTGGCCACGACCACGAGCCCCGCCGACGTCCACCTCTACGGCATCGACTGCGGCGCCAACATCCTGCTGCCGTTGACCCGGCTGCCGCACTGCGGCGCCATCATCACCCGCGACGAGACCGAGCGCCTCGTCCGCCTGCTGGGCCGCCTCCAGGCCGAGATCACCCGGCGCCAGCAGCTCCTGGCCCATCTCGGCGTCTCCAGCGTGGCGGAGCAGCGGGCATCGGCCCAGGGCGAGGACCGGCTGCCGTACATGGTGCTGCTCCTCGACGGCTGGGAGAGCTACGTCTCCACCTTCGAGGGCTACGACTACGGCAAGCTGATCGAGGCCATCACCCGGCTGTTCCGCGAGGGCCCGGCGGTCGGCCTGCGCGTGGTGATGACCACGGACCGCACCGGCATGTCCGGCGCCATGACCACCTCCTTCGGCGAACGGCTGATCCTGCGGCTCACCGACCCCAACGACTACGGCATGGTCGGCATCAACCCGCGTTCCGTGCCCAAGGACATGCCGCCCGGGCGCGCCCTGCGCCTGACCGACGACGGCGTGCAGGAGTGCCAGCTCGCCCTGCTCGCCGCCGACCCCGCGGGCAAGGCCCAGGTGGAGGCGCTGCAGGGGATCGCGACGCAGGCCACTCGGCTCCATCCCCGCCCCCCACGCCCGCTCCGCCCGATGCGCGTGGACGCCCTGCCCGTACGTTGCTCGGTCCGCGAAGCCCTCGCCCTGGACCCCGAGTTCGCTCCCGCCTCGGACCTGTGGGCCCTCGTCGGCGTCGGCGGCGACGAACTCGCCCCGCTCGGCGCCGACCTGTCCGATGCCGGACCGGGCTTCGTCGTCGCCGGCCCGCCGAAGTCGGGCCGGTCGAGCACGCTGATCGCGATGACACGCTCGATGACGCGGGCAGGCCTGCCCGTGGTGCTGATCACCCCGAAGCGCTCCCCGCTGAAGGAACTGGAAGGAGAGGCCGGCGTCCTCGGCGTCCTCCCCGGCGACGCCTCCCAGCAGGACCTCACCGACCTCCTGGCCAAGGCACAGGGCGGCCGGTACGCGGTCCTCGCGGACGACGCGGAACTCCTCTACGACACCCCCCTGGACTCGGCACTGGAAGAGGTCGTGCGCAGCGGGCTCGACGGTGACCACGCCGTCGTCGCGGCGGGTTCGGCCGAGTCGCTCGGCTCCCAGTACCGCGGCTTCGTCGTCGAGGCCCGCCGCAATCGCCACGGCCTGCTCCTGGCGCCCACCGCGGACGCCGGCGAGCAGCTCTTCGGCGTCCGCCTGCCCCGCACGTCCTCGGCCGGCCCTGCGGGTCGGGGGGTGCTGATCCAGGGGGGCGCGGTCACGCAGGTCCAGGCCGTGATCGACGACTGAGAGCGCGGCAGGGACCGGAAGCAGCTCGACTTGCCAGAGTGACGGACTACCAATCGAACGGGGGCGGTGTGCATGCTGATCGCTCAGCCGTTGCCACCCAACGTGCACACAGGACCCATCTCGACCGGGCCGGCCTGGGCCCTGCTCGGGGCCGGCGGGGTGATCGTCCTGACGGCCGGCGTGGCGGCAGCGCTGTCACGCCGGGACCCTGATGCCAAGCGCCTGACCAACTGGCTGTTCGGGCTCGGCATGGCCCTGTGCGCCGTGGGCGGGTTCGTGCTGCTGGGCGAGGCGTTCGAGGGCCGGAAGACGAGCGACGGACTCCACGCGGCCGGTCGCCAGATCATCGACGAGGCACTGGACTCGGCCCGCAGCTGCGACCCCGCCTCCCCGCAACCGACCTTCTTCTATCCGAGCGAACCGGGGCGCGGCGCGGCCACGTACGTTCCGTCGCCGTGCAGCACCTCGCCGCGCGACGCCACGGTGGACCCGTCGGTGACGACCTCCGACGGCGTGTACGAAACGCAGGTGGCGGACACCTTCGACACGAGCGGGCACGTGACCGTGTCCGACTCGGACAGCGGCAAGAAGGTCTGCGCCACCATCCCGGACACGGCGGACGGCACCGGCTCCGTCGTCGACGGCCCGTGCCGGGACTAGCCGACCCTACGCTCCCCCGCCGGTCCGCTTGCGGTCCATGTCCGCCTGGTCCTTCTGGGCCTTGGTGATCAGACGCTGCTCCTCGGGGGGATAGGAGTCGAACAGCGTGCCCAGGGCCCCCATGCGGCCCTGGAAGTCATTGCCCCATTTGTCGGCGGCGGAGCCGACCCAGGTCTCGCAGCCGATGAGGTTGTTGACGGCCTTGATGGCGGAGCGGATGTTCGAGACGGATGCCTCGATCTTGTTCATGTCCTGTCGGCAGATATAGCCGAGCTTGTCTTCGTCAGGTATGCCCACCGATAACCCCCGTTACTTGATGCCGATTTGGATGTCCGCATGCCTTCAAATCCGTGGACGTCTATGCGACGCGAATCTGCAGTACGTAGTTCGCCAACCCGCCGGCGATGAGGCTGCCGGAACGGTAGGTCATCGCTTCGGGAATCCCACAGGGCAGACGAAGTGCGTCCACCGGGCGAGTGATCGAGCAAGGCTTGCTCGACGCGGCACCCGCCTTCTCGTGGGCGACCAATTCGGCCTTGCCGGAGTGAAGGTGCACGATGGCCCCGTTGTTGCCCGACTGGTCGTACACGTGGACGAAGATTCCGTCATCTCCGTCACCTGTCAGCCATCGGACTCGATAGGTGGCGGGTGCCCCGGGCAAACCGCTGATCTTCGCCGGCAGGAGCGGCTTGCCGAGCCGTCCGTCCGGGCGGATCAGCACCACGTCGCCGAGTGTCCCGTCGACATCGGTGCCCTCCCTCTCCGGTGACAGGTAGGCAGTTCCCGTACTGTCCATGGCATTGTTCTGAGCCAACAGCAAGGGGAGGCCATCCGACGACTTCGCCGTGACCTGGTACAGACGCCTCACCGTCCCGTCCTTCAGCGCCCACAGGGCGTCCCCGTCGGCGATCAGGATGCTGCCGTCGGGGCGGACCCCGAACGGGCTCGCGTTCGCGGTGAAGTGGACAGCGGTCGCGGGCGCCGATCTCGGAAGGGGGTGGCCCGCGGTTCGGTCCTGCCCCGACGCACCGGCCAGCACCGTCTCCTCGCCCTGAGGGCTGATCTTGTTCACGCGGCCGTTGCGGCCGAAGACCAGAGAGTTGTCAGCCAGCGCGGCGATGCCCCAGGCCGAGGCCCAGCCGCCTCTGTTGAGCCGTACCGACAAGGTGCGATCACGCTTGAGCCGGACCAGTTTCCCGCCGAGAGCGTAGGTACTGCCGTCAGGGCCGGTGGTCATGCCCCGCGACGGCCCACTGAAGCCGTAGAAGGCGACGTATTTGACCTTGGCATCGCGCCCTCCGTCCGAGAAGTCCAGCAGCTGTGCCGCCTGGCCCTTGCCAGGGGCGGCCCATTGGTCCCCATGGTCCCCGCTGTCGCTGGTGCATGCCGCAGCAGTTCCCACGATCAGGACCGCAACCAGGGCGGCCAGCGATGTACGCAAGGTCATGCCGAAAACACCTTCGCTTGTTGTGCGTGTACGCGACGGAACTAGTTGGAGTTGAACCGCTCGGACCCCAGGCTGTAGGCGCTTCCCATCGTGGTCTTGAACACGTTCTCCAGCTCGGGGTCCTTCTGCGTGGCCCCGGTCCACCACCCTTCGAAGTCCTGCTGGTCCTGCTTGTTCTTGAAGGTGATGGCGCCCCCCGACCACTCCGGATGGCCGGCAGGGGCCTTGATCTGGCCGGACGAGACGAGACCCTGCATGATCGAGACCCGCATCTGCGAGTAGTCGTCGTACACCGTGGTCTGGGCGTTGCTGTCCACCGTTGCCGCGTTGTTGGTGGAGAACGCGGAGCTGGCGATCGGCAGGCCGCCCCAGATGGCTGCCTTCGTGTAGTCCATGCCGGTCTTGACCGCCTGGAACGGAATGGATTGACGATGTTCGCCGCGGCCCCGGCGGACTGCTGGGCATGCCCCATAGGTCGGAGGTCGCCGCGGTGATGACGGCGGCGGGGAACTTGGCGTCGTCGAAGGAGTGTGGGCCGGGGGTGGCC
>NZ_JBHYKH010000283.1:9206-11524 GCF_042741275.1 Streptomyces sp. NPDC058964 | reverse complement strand
TCCGGTGCTGGCGGGGTTGGCCCCCGGGGGCCCCCCCCCCACGACACCCACCCGGAAACCCACCGCCATACGCGTCGAGCCCTGCGACAGCGGACCCGTCCTCACTGCCGACGCTGCGTGCTCCCGGTCGTAGACCCGATCACCCCGTACCGTGCCCACCGCGATACCCCGCCCCCGACCCCGAGACCTGCAAGTCCGGAAGGGCCAGCTCGGCCCAGATCGTCTTCCCGGACGCGGTGTAGCGCGTGCCCCACCTCCGGGACAGCTGGGCGACGAGGAACAGTCCGCGGCCGCCCTCGTCGTCCTTGCGTGCCCGTCGCAGGTGTGGTGCGGTGTGCGCGCCGTCGGAGACCTCGCACAGCAGGCAGCGGTCCTGGATCAGCCTCAGCATGACCGGCCCCGCCGCGTACCGGATGGCGTTGGTGACCAGTTCGCTCACCACGAGCTCGGCGGTGAACGCCAGTTCGGACAGCCCCCAGGTCTCCAGCTGCCGCTCCGTGAGCGTCCGGGCCTGGGCCACCATGGCCGGCTCGGCCGGCAGCTCCGCGTCCGTCACCTGTCCGGCGTCCAGCCGCCGGGTGCGGACGAGCAGCAGCGCGGCGTCGTCCGCCTGAGGACCCGGCGGCAGGACCGTCAGCGCCCGGTCGCACAACTCTTCCAGCGGGAACCGCTGCCAGGTGAGCACCTGGGCCAGGCGGTTGATCCCGGTGTCGATGTCCTGACTGCGGCCCTCGACGACACCGTCGGTGAACAGGGCCACCACACTGCCGGTGGGCAGGTCCAGCTCCACGTTCTCGTACGGCATGCCGGTGCCCAGCCCCAGAGGCGGTCCCGGGGCCAGGGACGGCAGGGCGACCGAGCCGCCCGCGTCGGCCACGATCGGCGGGGGATGGCCCGCGCTGGCCCAGACGCACCGGCCGCTGACCGGGTCGTAGATCGCGTACAGACAGGTCACCCCCAGCGCCTCGCCGTTCAGCCCGTCGTCCGCCTCCGGCTCCGTTCCCTGTCCGACCAGGTCGTCCAGTCGCGTGAGCAGCTCGGCGGGGTCCAGGTCCAGCTGGGCCAGGGTCCTTACGGTGGCACGCAGCTGGCCCATCGTCGCGGCCGCCTGCACACCGTGCCCCACCACGTCACCGACTATCAGGCCCACCCTGGCCCCGGACAGCGGGATCACGTCGAACCAGTCGCCGCCCACGCCCACGCGGCTGTCGGCGGGCAGGTAGCGGTACGCCACGTCGACCGCGCTCTGCGGCGGCAGGTGCTGTGGCAGCAGGCTGCGCTGCAGCACCAGGGCCGTCGCGTGCTCGCGCGTGTACCGGCGGGCGTTGTCGATACCGACGGCGGCCCGCTCGGCCAGCTCCTCGGCGAGCGTCTGCTCCTCGGGGCCGAAGGGATCGGGGTTGCGGCTGCGCCGGAAGGTGGCAAGGCCCAGGACGGCGTCGCGGACCCGCAGCGGGACGAACAGGCACGAGTGCGAGGCGGACCCCGCGTCGTCCGGCGCCTTGCACGCGGCGGCATCGACGACGGGGCGCCCGGTGGCCAGGCTCGTGGCCTGAGGTGACGAGGGCGGGTAGGAGACGGGGCTGGTACGGAACTCTTCGGGACTGCGGCCGTGCATCCGCAGCAGGCTGTGTCCCGGCGCCGAGCCCGTCGGCGGCTGCCGTCCCTCGATGACCGCCTGCGGCAGGTCCACCTGCACCTCGTCGGCCAGCTGCGGTACCGCCACGTCGGTCAGCTCCGCGGCCGTACGGCGCACATCCAGTGAGGCACCGATGTGCTGCCCCGCCCGCACCAGGAGCGACAGTCGTTCCTGCGCCCGGTAGCGGTCGGTGATGTCCACGGACTCCTCGAACAGTCCGAGCGGTTCGCCCCGGGCGTCCACCAGCCGGTAGTAGGAGCAGGACCAGACGTGCTCGCGTTCCGGGTCCATGGGGGCGCGACCGCGGTAGTGCATGCCGATGACCGCTTCGCCGGTCGTCAGCACGTGCCGCATCAGCTGGTCCTCGGTCGGCGGGTGGTGCCAGGAGATGATCTCTCCCTCCGGAAAGAGGTCAGCCGCCGGCCGGCCGGTGTACTGCGCGACCCCTCCGAGCTCGAGATCGGTGGAGACGTTCCCCCAGACGACGCGCATGTCAGTGTCGAAGATCGTCAGGCCCAGGGGAGACTCGGTCATCAGGCCCTGGAGCATCGCCAGCTGCGCCTCCCAGCCGCGAAGCGCCGCCAGGTCGGGCGCCCCCCCACCCGGGGGGGCCCCGCCCCGGGGGGCCGAAGCGCCGACACTAACACCAGCGTGGGACGGGCCCCCACACCCGGGGAGG
>NZ_JBHYKH010000283.1:0-9196 GCF_042741275.1 Streptomyces sp. NPDC058964 | reverse complement strand
GTACACTCGGAAATCAGGCCCTGGAGAATCCCCTGCTGCGCCGCCAACCGGCTACCCGCCGCCCGGGCGGCCGCCCCCCCGGGGGCGCCCCCCGCGCCCTGGTGCGACAGCGGGCAGAACGTCACAGCGGCGTGCAGCGTCCCTCCGTCCCGGTGACGGAGGTCCAGTACCGTGCTGCGGGGCGTGTGCCCCTTGCAGAGGGCATACGGCAGGTGCCCAGGGGGCGTCGCCAGCAGCTGGGCCGCCGGCTCGCCGAGTACGTCCTCGGGCGAATGCCCGAGCAGGCGCTGGGCCGAGGACCCCCACCCCGTGATGCGGCCGTCGTCATCCAGCACGGCGGTAGCGGCCTTGGAGAGGTCCGCGGGACTGCGGAACTCGACATGGGGGGCCTTCGGAAAACGATCCATGACACCGCTTCCCTTCGTGCCCCCTCAGCATCCCGTGCCGCAAGACGGGTCACAACCGCACGAGCGGCGTCCGCCGCGGAACCCCGCCGGCGCAAGAAGCGACTGCGGACGACCGCGACGGCCACACTGGGCCGACCCGTGTGGATCGTGCTGGTTCGCTGCCCGATAAGGTCGACGCGTACATGTCGGGTGCCGGGCAGTGGCTCGGTGTCAACGGGTAGGAGCGGTGCCGTGGTCGGCGAGGCGCGGGGGACCTTCAAGGAGCGGATGGCGGAGGCCCGTCGTCTCAGGCCCGGTGCTCGTGCGCATCTCTTCGACGGCCGTCCCCAGGTCGTGATCACGACCACTCAGTTGCTGCCCGAGCAGGCGATCCAGCTGGCCACCGCCTACGGCTACCGTCACCTGGAGACGCGAGGCAGCAAGAGCGTGCGGCGCCGGGTGTTCGTGCCGGATCCGGACCCGGCGGCACGCTGGGAGGCGGTCCCGCCGGGTACTCCCTTCGAGGTGGCCGCGCAGCACCCGGCCTTCCACGGGGGCAGCGCTCGTGCCGCGCGCAACCACGCCGAGCTGATCAGGAACGAGATGAATCTGATCAAGCTCATTCCCGCAGCGGTGGTCATTTTTCTCGGGGTGATCGGAATGGCTGCACAGATGATCAGTACTGGGAAACCGGTGCTGCTCGTACCGATGTGCTTCGGCGTGTTCCTGGTCGCGGCCCTGGTTCTGCTCACGCGCTCGCGGATGCGCAAGCGGCGCGAGCTGCTGGCACATGCGGATCGGCTGATGCGCGCGTACCCGCCCCACGGCCTCCGGGCCTGGACGCCCGCCCCCCACCCCCCGGCGCCCGCAGCACCGACCCAGTCGGGCGGCCATCAGCCGGTGTAGCCGACATGGAAGGCGTAGCGCTCGCACGGGTGCGCTACGCCCGGCTTGCCCGGGGTCCCCTTCGACGGCCAGGGGGCGAAGCCGTTGCCGTCGTACCGGTCCAGACGGGTGCTGCCGCAGTTGCCGCTGCGAAAGCCGAGGAAGTCGTGGTCGACGTCCGGACCGCTGGTACAGCCATCCGCTGGTCGGACCGGACCACCGTCTCGGGGTTCATCTCACCAAGTCGGTTGGCGGCGACGAGGGTTCCGGACGCGTGCTGGGCACCTCTGATCCGGGGTCCGGCTGAGGGCGGACACGTTGATGACGGCATTCACGACCGGGTTTGCCTCCGAAGGGTCGCGGTCACGGGCTACGGTGCGGCCATGCCGCAGTCGCCTCTAGGCCGGAATGACGAAGTCACCAGCAGGGAAGCCTTCGTGACCTTCATCGCCCACCTCCGCGATGACTTCGTGGAGCGAGGTGAGCAGTGGGAGAACGCCACCCTGGACCGCTTTCTGGACGCGCTGGCCGGTTGGATCGCCGATTCCCCCGGCTGGTACGGCAACGTACATCAGGAAATGCCGCCCGACGGCGACTGGACGTTCTTCGCCCGCGCGCTGAGCGCCGCTGTCGTCTACGAGTAACGAGCGCCACATGGCTGCTGCGCCGGGCTCACCTGAACGTGCTGTGGCTCGTCCGCCTTGACCGGTAGCGTGCGGAACTGACTCAGGGGAGTGGGCCGGTGCGTCCGGTGCTGCTGGTGGACGTTGACGGACCGCTCAATCCGTATGCGGCGAAGCCCTGCCGGCGCCCCGAGGGCTACGGAACGCACCGGCTGCTGACACCGCGGTGGGCGGCCGCGGAGCGGCGTCGGCTTGCCGACTGGGGGCTGCCCGGCAAACCTGTGAAGCCGCTGCGGGTCTGGCTCAACCCCGACCACGGGCCGGCCCTCACCGCGCTGCCCTTCGACCTGGTCTGGGCGACGACATGGGAAGAGGAAGCCAACGAATTCCTCGCGCCCCTGCTGGGCCTCCCCGCCCTGCCGTTCATCGCCTGGTCCGAATCGCGGCCCCGGCCGCAGGACGGCGTGTTCTGGAAGACACCGGAAATCGTCGCCTGGGCGCAAGGCCGCCCGTTCACCTGGGCCGACGACCAGATCACCGAGGCGGATCGCGCTTGGACCCGAGGTCACCACGACGGTCCAGCCCTTCTGCACCGGGTTGATCCCAGGACCGGGCTCTGCGCCGACGACTTCGCCCTCTTGGCCGAATGGGCGTACAGCCTGGCCTGACGCGAACGGGTCCGGGCCTGCGTCGGACCGCCAACCGGGCCAAGACGAACACGAGGCGCACCAGGCCCGGGTCGGGCGCGGAGGAATGACGGTTCGTCACGCAGGCCCTGTCGGTAACGTCCTAGAGGGACCCGACGACCTTGTGCGGGGTGATGCGGATGACGACCCGCTGTGCGTCGTCCTTCGATGCCGGGTTGAAGTCGGCGTAGTCCTGGCCGGTGTACTTCCGGGAGAGCTCGTCGATGAGTTCCGCCGCGCCTTCGGTGGTGATGCCTGCACTTCCGCGGATCTCCACGTAGGTGTAGGGGGCGTTCGGGGGGTTCATGATGACGGACACCCGGGGGTCACGGCTCAGGTTGCGCTCCTTCCGGCGGCCGGCCGTCGTGGAGATGAGCAGGTCCTCGCCGTCGCGCTTGACCCAGGTGATCGACTGCTGCGGGCTGCCGTCGGGCTGAATGGTGGCCACCGAGGCGAAGACCGGGTTGTCGTCGATGTAGTGCTTCAGGTTGTCCGGGAGGGTGGCGGACATGGTGTGGTCCTTTCCAGTATGCGGCTACTCCATGCCATTACACGCATACGTTATGCGATCACTGCTGCCTGCTGCCCCTGCCCCCGAGGAGGACGTCGACATCCTGGCCGCGGCCGCGTCGACGTGTCCCACCGGGAGTACGCGGCCTGTGAACGCTTCGCGGACCGGCTCGCGGCGGCGGCCATGGTCGGCCAGTTCCCCGGCGAGCGGGCTGTGTTCAGGAGTCGGTACTGACGACGGGCGCCGCCCGATTCACCGACATCGAGTGGGCCTCGAGGCGCCCGTCGCGGAGGTTCGCCTCAGGAGGGGTGACGTCGCCGAATCGGGGGACTCGGGACCTGGGAGTCATGTCAACGGTTGGAGGCACATCGTGATCGCCATCGGCATCATCCTGCTCATCATCGGTTTCGTCACGGGCATCTCGATCCTGTGGACCATCGGCATCATCCTGGTCGTGATCGGCGCGATCCTGTGGATCATGGGCTCCATGGGCCACGCGGTAGCCGGTCGACGCCACTACTGGTGATCGCGGGCCCTTCGCCCCCATCGCCCTCCTCTCGTCGGGAGCGCACTGGGGTACACCCTTCCGGCGAAGGCGGCCGGACCTCGTCGCCATGACGGTGCCGCCTCCGCCGGACTGCCGGCGGGCGTGAGTGTGGTGGCGTCGGCGTGCGGCGCGCGGTTGATGCGCTGTTGCATCGCCGCTTCCTTTGCCGCCTCGTCCTTCGCCTCGTTTCCCCATTTCACGGACCAGGCCGACGGCCCGGCCCAGCGTGGTGAGCTTCGCTTCGAGGGTGTCCCCAGCGGAGAAGTGGGTGGTCGCCGAGCCCATACCGCCGAGGCCGAAGGCCACCTCACATGTTGACGTTCTGCCAGCCGCAGATCGCCAGCTTCGGATGGACGGAGACGCAGGCGCGTGAGCGCGGTTTCGACGTGCGGGTCGTGAAGTTCCCGTTCACCGCCAACGGCAAGGCTCAGGGCCTCGCCGACGCGGCGGGCTTTGTGAAGTTCCTCAGCGACGGAGCCCACGGCGAGCTGCTGGGCGCACACCTCATCGGCGCGGAGGTGACCGAGCTGCTGCCGGAGCTGACCCTGACGCAGCAGTGGGACCTGACCGTGCACGAGGTGGCCCGGAACGTTCATGCCCACCCGACTCTCAGCGAGGCCGTCAAGGAGGCCGTCCACGGACTGGCCGGCCACATGGGCACGCGGGATCATCACGTAGTCGAGCTCCGTCGTTTCCGCCCCGGCGATGCTCTCCGCCGCCACGATGCCCATCGACTCGGCGGCGTGGGCCAGCATCAGCTTGGCCGTGACATCGCCGATCGCGAAGATGTGGGGGACGCTGGTGCGCAGCCGGCCGTCGACGTCGATGGCACCCCGCTCGGTGACCCGCACTCCCGTGTTCTCCAGGCCGTAGCCGGTGACATTGGGCTGGAAGCCGATGGCCTGCAGCACCTTGTCGGCCTCCGGCACCTGCTGCTGCCCGCCCCGCGACACGGTCACCCTGACCTTCCCGCCCTGCTCGGAGATCGCGTCGACCCGGGTGGAGGTGAGAAACGTCGATGCCGAGGCGCCGGTAGCGAGGGGCCACTTCCGCGGAGTTCGACCGCCGTGCGCAGCCCCAGCTGGGCCGAACGGACGGCGGCCGTGTACCCGCCCGGGCCGGCACCCAGGACGACGACGTCGAAATGCTGGCTGAAGCCGAGGGTGCCACGACGGGGTCGCGGGAGGTCCGCGGCGTGCTGGTGCCGCCGCGACTGTCCGGGCGCTGTCAGGAGCTCGTGAGGATGACGAGCCGCTGGGTCGCCCGGGTCATGGCGACATAGCGGTCGACCGCGCCTTCGACGCCGTTGCCGAAATTCTCCGGATCGACGAGGACGACCAGGTCGAACTCGAGCCCCTTCGACAGCTCCGGTGTCAGCGACCGGACGCGGGGCGTCGAACGGAAGCCCGGATCGCCGATGACGCACGCGGTTCCCTCCGCGTGCGAGGCGAGCCAGTTGTCGAGGATCGAGCTCAGATCCGAGGTTGACCCGTGTGCGACGGGCACTCCGGTGCCGCGGATGGAGGTGGGCACGTTGGCGTCCGGGAGCACGGCCCGGATCACCGGCTCGGCCGCTGCCATGATCTCCTCCGGTGTCCGGTAGTTGATGCTGAGGGAGGCCAGCTCGATCCGGTCGAGGCCGACCCGCTCGAGTCGTTCCTGCCACGACTCGGTGAACCCGTGTCTTGCCTGGGCGCGGTCCCCGACGATGGTGAAGCTCCGGGACGGGCACCGCAGGAGCAGCATCTGCCACTCCGCGTCGGTCAGTTCCTGCGCCTCGTCCACGACGACGTGCGCGAACGGACCGGCGAGCAGGTCCGGTTCAGTTCCGGGCTGTGCGGAGTCGTCGACCAGGCTGTCCCGCATGTCCTGGCCGCGCAGCATCGTCACCACCCCCTCACCGTCGTCGTCGGCCTCCAGCAGGGCATCGACGACCTTGGCCATGTGCTCGCGTTCGGCGGCGACGGAGGCCTTGTGCCGACGCCTGCGTCGTGCCGCCTCCGGGTCGCCCAGGCGCTGCCGCGCCGCGTCCAGGAACGGGAGGTCGGACACGGTCCAGGACCGGGCGTCCTCGCGCTGGAGCCGCTGGACGTCCTCGCGGCTGAGCCAGGGAGCGGACATCCGCAGGTAGGCGGGTACCGACCACAGGTCTCCGACGAGATCGGCCGCCTCGAGCAGCGGCCACGCGCGATTGAAGGCGGTCAACAGCTCCCTGTTGCGCGACAGGGACCTGCGGAGCAGATCGGCCGGGACTTCGCCGTCATCCCCCGAGGAATCGCCGTCGTGCTTGTCCGTCAGGATCGTGAGCAGTTCCTCCCAGACCTGGTCGCGCGCCTCATTGTGCGGAGTACCGGGTTCCGCGGCTTCGAACGCCAAGGCCCAGTCGTCGGCGCTCAGCGGGATGTCGGACCAGTGGGTCGTGACCGTCATCCCCTCGGTGGGCGGCTCCTCGTAGAACCTGACAGCCCTCTCGATCGACTTCACCAGTTCCGCGGACGACTTCAGGCGGGCCACGTCCGGATCCGCCTCGGCGGTCGCGGCCGTTCCCTCGGCGACGAGGTCCCGCAGGGTGCAGATCTGCACGCCCTCCTCTCCGAGGCTGGGGAGGACGTCGGCGACGTACCCGAGGTAGGGCTGGTGCGGACCGACGAACAGCACACCGCCCCGGCGATGACCGAGGCGAGGGTCGGCGTAGAGCAGATAGGCGGAGCGGTGCAGGGCGACCACGGTCTTCCCCGTACCGGGACCACCGTCCACGACGAGAGCGCCACGCGAGCCGGCGCGGATGACGGCGTCCTGGTCGGCCTGGATCGTGCCGAGAACGTCCCGCATCCGTGGCGACCGGTCGCTGCCCAGGCTGGCGATGAAGGCGGACTGGTCGTCGAGTGCGGCGTGACCGGCGAACCCGTCAGGGGTGAACACCTCGTCCCAGTAGTCGCTGATCCGGCCGCGGGTCCAGCGATACCTGCGGCGGCTCGTCAGACCCATCGGGTTGGCGTGGGTCGCGCCGAAGAAGGGTTCGGCCGCGGGGGAGCGCCAGTCGAGCAGCAGCCGGCGCCCCGCGCTGTCCTTGAGGCCGAGCCGTCCGACGTACACGGGCTCGGAGCCGTCCGCGCCCACCATGTGACCGAGACACAGGTCCAGTCCGAAGCGACGCAGCGTGCGCAGGCGAGCGGTCAGCCGGTGGACCTCGATGTCCCGGTCCATCGCCTGCTGACCCGCACCGCCGGGTGCCCTGCGCTCGGCGTCGAGGCGGTCCGACACCTCGGCGATCGACTGCTCGAGACACTGTGCGACGGCCGCGAAGTGCCGCTCGTCGTCGGCGATCAGCGCCGGGTCGGCCTTGGGGGAGAGACGGTCGGGAAGGTCGAACGCGCTGGTGGTCAGAGGGTTCACGTAAGCAGCTCCGATCGGTGGTCGCTCACGACCATTGGGCACGGTGAGGCGTCTGGCACGGCGCGACGAGCAGGGTGAACAAGCCGGGCAGTGCTCCGCCGGCGTGGGCGCCGAGGCAGTCGCCCGGTTCAGGTCGCCGGCGTTCGTGGGTCGTCGTGTGCTGGATGCCGGTTCACGACTTTGCGTCGTCACGCGTGCACGGGCGGCCTTTCTCGGCCGGTCGTCTCGTGCAGCGGTTCCGCGCGCATGTCGCGACTCAGCGCCGTCCCGCGTGCGACCCGTACGTCAGCAAAGGACACTCAATTCACGACCCCGTTTCCGCGGATTCTCGCCTCGGCGGGAGATTCTGCGGTATGCCCGGGGCCTTGCCGCAAGCCCCCCGGTGCGCTATATGTTGAACATGGCAAGGAGTGGGTGACCTCCTTGCCTTTGTCGTTCACCGGCGGAGAACGAGGCCGGTGACGGAGAACGAGCCCGGTGACCCCGACAACTCCCGCTCCCCCAAGGGGAAATGGCTTCTGAGTGTGCCGAAGCCGCGGACGCAGTGGTCAGTGGATGCAGAGCCGCCCGGCGCATGACGAGGGCGCAGAGCCGTGACCTGTTCCAGGACCGAGCGGGAGGGCTCGGGCAGTGGGCCGCCGTACGGCAGCAGCGGCACAAGCAGTTGGCGCAGACCGGCGAACGGCAACTGGGACTCCGCCTCGACGCCGATGGCGCCCGCCACCCGGAAACCCGTCTCTTCGGCCGAGGCCGTGGCCGCTGGAAGCAGCACGCTCTCGTCCATGCCGGGCCCGCCACGCAGCACGGCGAAGGCGGCGTGCGCCGGACAGGACATCACCTCTTCCAACCGCGGGAGCCGCGCCTGCCCCCCCGACGAGTCGATGCTCGCTGTGCCTGGTCGCCCCGGCGCACACACTGGCTTCAGACCCCGCCGTCGTCCTCGCTCACGCGGATCACGATCTTCCCCCGGGGGTGCTCGGCCTTCAGGGCCTCATAGGCGGCACGCGTCTGTGCGAGCGGGACGACGCGGTCCACGACCGGGGTGAGGCGATCGGCGTCGATCAGCTCGGTGACGGCCTCGAGGCCGTCACGGTCCGGCTCGACGACGAAGAACACCCCGCGTGCGCCATGCGCGGCGGCCTCGTCCGCGTTCGGCGGTTGCACGATGCTGACCAGCGTGCCGCCAGGGCGCAGCGCCGCCCACGAGGACAAGGGCCTCGTCCGCGGCCGGCTCGGGACGTGGCGCGGTCTCGTACGCCAGTTGCTCCGGGCCGCCCCGCTTGTGGGCTCGGACAGCGCGCATGGTGCTCATCAGTCAGCACTCCTTGCGACGAGGGCGGTACCGAGACCGGCCCCGGACCGTGCCGACGGCTCCGCTCACCGAGCGGCGTGGCGTCCCTCTCAGGATGCGGCCGATCGGGAGCGGACGGCTTCCGTCGAATGCCCGAAGCCCGCTTCGGAACCCCTCGCGCACCGCCGGCCCCGCGCGGCCGTCGGAGCCGTCGGCTCTCGCTCTCAGGTGATGAGGCGCCTGGCCCGGTTCGCCTCCCGATTGAGCGCCCAGGCATCCGCCACGGGGCCCACGTGCCCGAGCTTGTCCGGGTTGATCACCGAGTGGATCGCCTGGATCCGTCCGTCGAGGATGTCGAGTGCCAAGGTGTTGAGGACCTTGCCGTCCCGGTCGCGGAAGACCGCGCCCGGCTGGCCGTTCACCTGGTGAGGCTCCACCGTGACATCGATCCTCTCGAGCGGTGGGGCGATGGCGGCGAGTACCCGGGCCACGTTGTCCGCGCCGAAGACGCCCTTGCCCCACTGCGGGGCCTTGCCACCGCTGTCACTGGCCATCTGGACGTCGGCGGCGAGGAGCTCCCGCAGTCCGGCGACATCGCCTTCCCTGAAGGCGTCGAAGAACCTTTCGGCGAGCTCCTCACGCTCCCTGCGGTCGGCCTCGAAGCGTGGCCGGCCCGCGTCCATGTGGCGTCGCGCCCGCACCCCGAGCTGGCGGCACGCCGACTCCGACCGGCCGACGGCCGCCGCGATCTCCCGGAAGCCGAACCCGAACACCTCGCGCAGCACGAAGACCGCCCGCGGGGGGGGGGGGCGGGCGCCCGGGACCCACACCCCCCCCCAACCCCAAGAGCCCGGCCGCGCGGCCCGAAGCA
>NZ_JBHYKH010000282.1:0-11569 GCF_042741275.1 Streptomyces sp. NPDC058964 | reverse complement strand
CTGGGGAAGAGCCGGTCGTCCCGCTCGGGGGTGGCCGCGGCGAGGATCGCCTTGACCATCGAGTCGCGGCTGTACGGCCAGTCGCCGGGATCGACGGGCCGGGCCGGGCCGAGGGAGGGGACCGGGTTCGGCGGCGCAGCGCCCCTCCCGGCCCCGTCCGGGCCCGGAACGCTCCGGGTGATCTCGGCGACCGCCTCGTCCAGGAAGGCGCGCGGCACGTCCGGGAACTGCTCGGCGACGACGTCCGCCAGGTGCGCGGCCTTGCCGCGGTCCACCACGAAGAGCGTCGTGACGGGCAGGAACAGGGCGAGCCGCAGACAGGCCAGCGCATAGCGGTCCACGTCCGCGCCCCTGCGGTCCGGCGGGGCGAAGAAGCCCGGGTGGGCGACCACCTGGCGGCCGTTCTCCGCGGCCGGTGCCGCGGCCTCGAAGTCGATCAGGAAGACCGACTCCTCGTCGGGCGCGACCATGATGTTGAAGACGTGCAGGTCGTTGAAGACGATCCCGCGGGCGTGCACGGCCGCCACCGCCTTCTCGACCGCGCGGTGGATGCGCAGCGCCCACGCGGTGTAGTCGGCGACGGCCCGGGGGTCCGGGTCCGGGGTGAGCAGCGGGTGGCGCGCCGCGAAGAAGGAGTTGAGCGGGCGGCCCTCCAGGAAGTCCATGACCAGGAAACGGTGGCCGCCCAGCGTGAACCAGTCCCGCACCTCCGGCACCACGCCCGTCCCGGCGACCCGCTCCAGGGCCGCCTTCTCGCGCTCGAGGCGCGCCACCGCGTCCGCCCCGTCGGCGGCCAGGCCCGCGTGCGGACGCCCCTCCTTGAGGACCACCCGGCGCCCGCTGCGCGTATCGGTGCCCCGGTACACACCGCCGCCGTTGGAGAAGTGCAGCGCCTTCTCGATGCGGTACGGCAGCTGGCCCACCGTCGTGGTGTTGCGGGCCGCCAGATGCGGCTCCAGGAAAGCGGGCAGCGTCACCCACTCCGGGACCTGGAAGGACGGCGCCCGCCGGTCCGGGACCGGTGTGCCCGAGCCGTCGCGCACCGCCGGCACCAGCGAGCCGCGCTCGTCGACCACGTAGGAGCGCGCGAAGGCTCCGTAACGGACGTAGAGCGGACCGTCGCCCCAGCGCAGGTCGGTCAGGATGTACGGCCCCTCGAAGCCCTCGAGGAGCGCCCCCAGCTCCCGCAGGACCTCCCGGAGCCGGTTCTCGTCGGCCGGGTAGACCGTGACGAACTTGCCGCTGGTGTCGCGGCCCGCGTACTTGGCGTTGCGCAGGTGCAGCAGATGCGGTCCCGGCACGAACTTGAACGGGATGCGGCGCGGCACGCAGTAGTCCCGGACGACCGCCGCGATCCGGTCCGCGTTCGCCGCGGTGGCCGAGACATGGACCTTCCAGCCCTGGGCCGGTGCCGGCAGCGGCGTCCCGTCCTCGCCGAGCGGTGTCAGGGTCAGCCAGTCGCCGGTGCGCCCGGCGTGCCAGCCCTCCGGCACCGGTCGCCGCGCCGTGTCGTACAGCGGCGCGGTCTCCGCCCCGCCCGCCGAGAGCCGTTCGGGCGTGTCGTAGAAGTGACCGTCGGTGAGCGCGTACACCTCGTACCGCTTGTCCATGCCTCCCCCTCCGTGGCCCGGCATCGACCCTTCCAGGCGGCCGGCGGTCGCGGACAGTCACGCCTGTCACGAGATCACCGTGCGGAACGCACGGGTCAAGTCATGTTCGGCGCCTTTCGAGCGTCAGAGGGCCGAGGGCTCCACGGAACGGTCACAGGGGCTGCGCAGGCGCCCCATAAGCGCTGTAATGGCGGACGTGGTCAGTGAGGGCGCTGCGGTACGCAGAACGAGGAGGGAGCGTGCCGAAGTTGCCCTTGAAACGGTCAGGGGCGATCTCGGCTCGCCGGACCGGCTGCACCGCGTCATCGAGCAGGCGCTGGTTTTCGCCGGGGCGGCCTTCGCCGGTGTGTACGTGCCGGGCGACGACGGTGCGCTCCGCCTCACCGAGTCGGCGGGGCTGCCGCGGACTCTGTACGGGCTGCGGGACAGCTATTCCGCCTCGGGACAGTCCCCGACGGCCGAGGCGCATCGCACCGGGCGGCCGGTGTGGCTCGGCCCCGACGAGCTGGCCGCGTGCCCGGAGGCGCGGCGGACACCGTCCCCGGACTTCTCCGTGGCGGTCCTCCCGGTGCGGGCGGACGGCGGGGGCTGTCTGCTCGCCGTGAGCGAGAGCGCCGACGGCTTCGACACCGAGGACCGCAGATGCCTCGAGCTGATCGCCGCGGCGGTCGCGCTGCCCGCCCCGCCTGTGGCCCCCGAGACCGGCGAACTGCCCGCCGACACCTTCAGCCTGGCCATGGACACCGGCCGCGTCGAGGTCGGCGACGAGATCCTGGACCTGTTCGGGATCGGCCGCGAGGACTTCGACGGCAAGGTCGAGACCCTGCTCGGGCTGACCGTGCCCGAGGACCTGCCCGCGCTGATGTCCGTGGTCGAGGCGGACCACATGTCCATCGGCGACCGCGAGCTGGAGTTCCGCGTACTGCAGCCCTCCGGTCCGCCCAAGTGGCTGCGGCTGCGCGGACGGCTGCTGACCGGCGGTGAGGGCCAGTCGGCGCTCCTGGTCGGCACCGTCGCGGACGCCTCGAAGCTGCGCTCCGACGTCACCGACGTGGCCCGGGTCCAGCGGCTGGCCGCGGCGCTGGCCACCGCCGGCACCGTCAAGGACGTCGGCCAGGCCGTCGTCACCGCCCTGCGCAAGCCGCTCCAGGCCGACCGGATCGCGCTCGCCGAGCTGGAGAACGAACGACTCGTCGTCACCGTCCTCGACCCGCCCGAGCCGGAGGCCTGGCCGGAGCTGTGGCGCTCGGAGTGGCGCACCGAATGGCCCGACGCGCCCGTCCGCGCCATGCCCACCCTCGCCTCCGCCCTGCGCGAGGGCCGCGCCCAGATCTGGCCCGCCGGCACCGCCCTGGAACCCGCGCTCGCCGAGGTCGGCCCCGGTGGCCTCGCCGTCCTGCCGCTGCCCGCCGGCGGCCGCATGGCCGGCGCCTGCCTGATCGGCTGGGACGCCCCGCACGAGTTCGGCCCCGACGAACGCGCCCTGCTCACCGCCTCCGCCGGTCTGGCCGGACAGGCCCTGATGCGCGCCCACGCCTTCGACGCCGAGCACGAGCTCGTCGGCATGCTCCAGCGCACCCTCCTGCCGCGCCGCCTGCCCAAGCTGCCCGGCGCGGTCGCCGTGGCCCGGTATCTGCCCACCACGGCCGGGCTGGAGGTGGGCGGCGACTGGTACGACGTGATCCCGCTGCCGGACAACCACGTCGCCCTCGTCATCGGCGACGTCCAGGGCCACAGCGCGGCCGCGGCCACCCTGATGGGTCAGATGCGCACCGCACTGCGCGCGTACGCCGCCGAGGGTCACTCGCCGGACGTGGTGGTCTCGCACGCCAACCGGCTCCTCCTGGAGATGGAGTCGGACCTCTTCGCCACCTGCTGCTACGTCGAGGTCGACATGGAGGAGGGCACCGCCTGGTGCGTGCGCGCCGGACACCTGCCTCCGGTGCTGCGTCACCCGGACGGCGCCACGGAGATCGTCGAGACCGAGGGCGGCCCGCCGCTGGGCGTGGTCACCCAGGCGGACTTCCCCATGACCCCGCTGCGGCTCCAGCCCGGCACGGTGCTCGCGCTGACGACGGACGGCCTGGTGGAGTCCGTCGAGGCCGACATCGACCAGGGCATGGACCGGTTCGCCGGGGACCTGGGCGCCGCCGACCCGGCCCACCTCGGCCTGGTGGCGGACACCCTGCTCGGCAACGCCCACCGCAGCGACGACGTCGCCCTGCTGCTGCTGCGCTACGACGGCATGGCCGTGCGTCCCCTCCGGGAGAGCTGGACGGTGTGGCGGGTCCCGGAGGCGGTCCGGCACGCGCGCCGGTTCACCCGGCGGACCATGCGCTCCTGGGGCGTGTCCGACGAGGACCAGGACACCGTGCTGCTCGTCGTCTCCGAGCTGGTCACCAACGCCCTCGTGCACACCGACGGCAAGGTCCGCCTCGACCTCACCCTGGTCAGCCAACGGTTCCGGGTCGCCGTCGCCGACGCCTCGCCCCGTACCCCGGTGAAGCCCACCAACATCGGCTGGGAGGCCACCGGCGGCCGGGGCATCCTCCTCGTGGAGGCCGTGTCGGCGTCGTGGGGGACCGTGCCGGTGAGCGGTGGCAAGCAGGTCTGGGCCGAACTCGCGCTGGAGGGCTGACCCGCCACACGGGTGTGGGTGCGGCGCCCGCACGGCATTGCGTGAGGGCTGCGGGCCGCTGCCGTGCCTAGGGTCCTTGCCGTGTCACACACCTTCGAAGAGCTCGTGGCGAAGCGGCGCGCGGCCGAACTGGCCCATGCCCAGGTCCTGGAACTGCGGGACACCTACGGTCCCCCGGCCGAGGCGCAGCTGACCGGCGCCCGCAAGGAGACGTACGAGACGGCCCTGCGGGCCTGGCGCGACCTGGACCGGGAGGTGCGGACCGCGCTGAGCGAGTACGCGAGGGACGAGGGCCGGCCGCGGCCCGAGGTCGAGGCGGAGGTGGAACGAGCGGCGGCGACACCGGAGGGCGCGTGAGCCGCCCCGACTCCGGTCCGGACCCCGGCACCACCCGCCGTCCCGCCGGCCGGGGCGAGCGGCTGGCCGACGCCGCGGACGCGCGGCTGCCGGTGCTGGAGGGCGGGGCGATGCTGCGCAAGGCGTTCCCCGACCACTGGTCCTTCCTGCTGGGCGAGCTGGCGCTGTACAGCCTCATCCTCCTGGTGCTGACCGGAGTGTGGCTGACCTTCTTCTTCAAGCCGGAGATGCGGGAGGTCGTCTACGCGGGCCCGTACGTCCCGCTGCGCGGGGTGCGGATGTCGGCCGCCTTCGACTCCACCCTGTACATCAGCTTCGACGTGCGAGGCGGCCTGCTGATCCGTCAGGCGCACCACTGGGCGGCGCTCGTGTTCGTCGGCGCGATCGGGCTGCACATGCTCCGGATCTTCTTCACCGGCGCGTTCCGCAGGCCCCGTGAGCTGAACTGGGCCATCGGGCTCACGCTGTTCGTGCTCGCGCTCGCCGAGGGCTTCGCCGGCTACTCGCTCCCCGACGACCTGCTCTCCGGCACCGGCCTCAGGATCGCCCAGGGCATCATGACGTCCATCCCGGTACTGGGCACGTACTTCGCCTTCTTCGCCTTCGGCGGCGCGTACCCCGCCCACGACATCGTCGCCCGCCTGTACTCGCTGCACATCCTGCTGCTGCCCGGCGCGCTGATCGGCCTGGTCACCATGCACCTGATCCTGGTCTTCCACCTCAAGCACACACAGTGGCGGGGGCCGGGCCGGTCGAACCGCAACGCCGTCGGCAAGCCGCTCTTCCCCCGGTTCACGGCCTCCTCCGCCGGACTGTCCTTCGCGGTCTTCGGTGTGCTCGTCCTGATGTCGGCCGTCGCCCAGATCAACCCGGTCTGGCTGTACGGTCCCTACCGGCCCGACCAGGACTCCACCGGGTCCCAGCCCGATTGGTACGTCGGCTTCCTGGAGGGCGCGCTGAGACTGGTGCCGCCCTGGGAGACGAATCTGGCGGGTCACACCCTCATGTGGAACGTCCTGCTCCCGGCCGTGGTCCTGCCCGGACTGCTGTTCACCGCCCTGTACGCCTATCCGTTCGTGGAGCAGCGGCTGACGGGGGAGTGGGACCGGGAGCGGCACCTGTGCGACCGGCCCCGCGAGCGTCCTGTGCGCACCGGCCTGGGCGTCGCCGGGACCGTCTTCTACGGCGTGCTGCTCCTCGCCGGCGCCAACGACGTCATCGCCCAGACCTTCCGGATCTCGGTCGACACCCTGACCTGGGTGCTGCGCGTCGCCCTCGTGCTGGCACCCGTCGTCGCGTTCCTGGTCACCCGGTGGCTGTGCCGGGCCCTGACGGAGGCGGAGCGGGAGCGTCTGGACGAGGGCGTGTCCACCGGAGACGTGCGGCAGACGCTGGCGGGCGGCTACGAGAGCGACCACCGTCCGGTCGGCGACTTCCGTCCGGGCGCGCCCAGGAGGCCGATCAGCGGTCCGCGTACTGGAAGACCATCCCGAGGGCACCGCGCGCCAGTACGCCGAAACCGATGAGGAACAGCCACAGGCCGTAGACCACCCCGGTCGCGAGGACCGCGAAGCCGAGCGCGGTGACCAGCGGCCAGAGGCTCTGAGCGGGGAAGAACTCCAGGGGCCCGGCGCCGTCGGCCACTTCGGCGTCCGGGAGGTCCTGCGGGCGCCGTCCCCTGCGCACGTACTGCACGGCGCAGAAGAACGCGATCACGGCGGCCATGCCGAAGGCGACGATCAGCGCCGCCGTACCCGCCGGGTCGCGGGACCACACGCCGTAGAGTGCGGCGGCGCCCGCGAAGAACACCGCGACACCGCCGAACAGCATGGCCTCGGTCTTCACCGCAGTCCCTCCCTCTCGGCCCGCCGGACGATCTCGGGGCGGTGCAGGTCGAAGGCGGGGGACTCCGACCGGATCCGGGGCAGCGCCACGAAGTTGTGCCGTGGCGGAGGACAGGAGGTGGCCCACTCCAGACCGCGCCCGTATCCCCACGGGTCGTTCTCGGTGACCTTCGGCGCCCGGTGTGCCGTACGCCAGACGTTGTAGAGGAAGGGCAGGGTGGAGACACCGAGCAGGAGCGCCCCCGCCGACGAGAGGGCGTTGAGCAGCGTGAAGCCGTCGCCGGGGAGGTAGTCCGCGTACCGGCGGGGCATCCCGGCCTCGCCGAGCCAGTGCTGGACGAGGAAGGTCAGCTGGAACGCCGGGAACAGCAGCCAGAAGTGCAGCTTGCCCAGCCGCTCGTCCAGCATCCGCCCGGTGAACTTGGGCCACCAGAAGTAGAAGCCGGCGAACATCGCGAACACCACGGTGCCGAACAGCACGTAGTGCAGGTGCGCCACGATGAAGTACGAGTCGGTGAGGTGGAAGTCGAGCGGCGGCGAGGCGATCAGCACCCCGCTCAACCCGCCCAGCAGGAACGACACCAGGAAGCCCAGCGACCACAGCATCGGGGTCTCGAACGAGAGCGACCCGTGCCACATGGTCCCGATCCAGGCGAAGAACTTGATCCCCGTGGGCACCGCGATCAGGAACGACATGATCGCGAAGAAGGGCAGCAGCACCGCGCCGGTCGCGAACATGTGGTGCGCCCAGACCACCGCGGACAGCATGGTGATCGCGATCGTCGCGCCGATCATCGGCAGGTACCCGAACATCGGCTTGCGGGAGAACACCGGCAGGATCTCGGAGATGATGCCGAAGAACGGCAGCGCCACGATGTAGACCTCGGGGTGCCCGAAGAACCAGAACAGGTGCTGCCACAGCAGCGCGCCCCCGTTCGCGGCGTCGAACACGTGCGAGCCGAACTTGCGGTCCGACTCCAGCGCCAGCAGCGTCGCCGTGAGCACCGGGAACGCGGGCAGCACGAGGATGGAGGTGAACAGCACGTTCCAGGTGAAGATCGGCATCCGGAACATGGTCATGCCCGGCGCCCGCAGGCACAGGATCGTGGTGATGAAGTTGACGGCGCCCAGGGTCGTCGACACACCCGTCACCACGAGCCCCATCACCCACAGGTCACCGCCCGCGCCCGGGGAGAAGTAGGCGCTGTTCAGCGGCGCGTAGGCGAACCAGCCGAACGCGGCCGCACCGCCGGGCACCACGAACCCCGAGACCACCATCAGCCCGCCGAACAGGTACATCCAGTACGACAGCGCGTTCAGGCGCGGGAAGGCGACGTCCGGGGCGCCGATCTGCAGCGGCATCACGGCGTTGGCGAACCCGGCGAACATCGGGGTCGCGAACAGCAGCATCATGATCGTGCCGTGGATCGTGAAGAACTGGTCGTACTCCTGCACGCTCAGGAACTGCAGGCCCGGGCGGGCCAGTTCGGCGCGCATCCCCAGGGCCAGCAGGCCTGCCAGGAGGAAGAAGCAGAACGCCGTGACCATGTACAGACGGCCGATCACCTTGTGATCGGTGGTCGAGGCCCAGCGCAGCAGCGCGCGCCCGGGCCGGGGCGCGGGGGTGGCGTAGCGTTCGGCAACCTCGTAGGAATCCGAAATTTCCGACAGTTCTGACATCGTGCGTGACGCTACCCCACGCCATGGCGACATGCTCGCCCGACAAACCGTCAAGGCAAACAAAGGTCCGTTCGGGGCGATCGTGGATAGTGTGGGGCGGATGAAGGCTCTGGTGCTCTCCGGCGGTACCGGCACTCGGCTGAGGCCGATCACGCACACGTCGGCGAAACAGCTCGTCCCCGTGGCGAACAAGCCCGTGCTCTTCTACGGGTTGGAGGCCATCGCCGCGGCGGGCGTCACCGAGGTCGGGATGATCGTCGGCGACACCGCCGCCGAGATCGAGGAGGCGGTCGGCGACGGTTCCAGGTTCGGCCTGGAGGTCACCTACATCCCCCAGGAGCGGCCCCTCGGCCTCGCCCACGCGGTGCTGATCGCACGGGACTTCCTCGGCGACGACGACTTCGTGATGTACCTCGGCGACAACTTCGTGGTCGGCGGCATCAGCGCGCTCGTCGACGAGTTCCGTGCCGGCCGCCCCGCCGCCCAGATCCTGCTCACCCGCGTCGCCGACCCCCGCTCCTTCGGAGTCGCCGAACTCGGCCCGTCAGGACGGGTGATCGGCCTGGAGGAGAAGCCGGAGCACCCCAAGAGCGACCTCGCACTGGTCGGCGTCTACCTCTTCACGCCGGCGGTCCACGACGCGGTGCGGGCCATCAGGCCTTCCTGGCGGGGCGAGCTGGAGATCACCCACGCCATCCAGCACCTCATGGACACCCGGGCCGACGTCCGCTCCACCGTCATCAAGGGCTACTGGAAGGACACCGGCAACGTCGGCGACATGCTGGAGGTCAACCGCACCGTCCTGGAGAGCATGGAGCGGCGGATCGACGGCGACGTCGACGAGCGGTCCGAGACGGTCGGCCGGGTGGTCGTCGAGGAGGGGGCGTGCATCGACAACTCACGGATCGTCGGTCCCGTCGTGATCGGCTCCGGCACGGTGGTCAAGGACTCCTACATCGGCCCCTACACCTCCATAGCGGAGAACTGCCGGATCACCGGCAGCGAGCTGGAATTCTCCATCGTGCTGCGGGACTCCTCCATCGACGGGGTGGGCAGGATCGAGTCCTCGCTGATCGGCCGGCACGTCGAGGTCACCCCGGCAGCCGGAACGCCCAGTGCCCACCGCCTCGTCCTCGGAGACCACAGCAAGGTGCAGATCCGTTCATGAATCTTCTCGTCACCGGCGCCGCCGGGTTCATCGGCTCCACGTACGTCCGTACGCTCCTGGCCGCCGAAGACCCCGGCGCGCCGCACATCACCGTGCTGGACAAGCTCACCTACGCCGGCACCCTCACCAACCTCCCCGTCGGCCACCCCAGGCTGGAGTTCGTGCAGGGCGACATCCGCGACGCCGACCTCGTCGACAAGCTCATGGCGGTGGCCGACCAGGTCGTGCACTTCGCCGCCGAGTCCCATGTGGACCGGTCGATCGACGGGGCGGCCGAGTTCGTGCTCACCAACGTGGTCGGCACCCAGACGCTGCTGGACGCGGCGCTGCGCCACGGCGTGGGCCCGTTCGTACACGTCTCCACCGACGAGGTCTACGGCTCCATCGAGTCCGGCTCGTGGCCGGAGACCCACCCGCTGGCCCCCAACTCCCCGTACTCCGCTTCCAAGGCCTCCTCCGACCTGCTCGCCCTCGCGTACCACCGCACCCACGGCATGGACGTGCGCGTCACCCGCTGCTCCAACAACTACGGCCCGCACCAGTTCCCCGAGAAGGTCGTCCCGCTGTTCGTCACCAACCTGCTCGACGGCGCGAAGGTCCCGCTGTACGGCGACGGACGCAACGTCCGCGACTGGCTGCACGTCGAGGACCACTGCCAGGGCGTGGAGCTGGTCCGCACCAAGGGCCGCGCAGGCGAGGTCTACAACATCGGCGGTGGCACCGAACTGAGCAACAAGGAGCTCACCGGTCTGCTCCTCGAGGCCTGTGGGGCGGACTGGGACCGGGTCGAGTCCGTCACCGACCGCAAGGGCCACGACCTGCGCTACTCCGTCGACTGGAGCAGGATCCGCGACGAACTGGGGTACCGTCCGCGCCGCGACTTCGCCACCGGGCTGGCCGAGACGGTCGCCTGGTACCGGGACAACCGGGCCTGGTGGGAGCCGCTGAAGCGACGGGAGTCCCGATGAGGTGGCTGGTCGCCGGCGCGGGCGGCATGCTCGGGCGCGACACCGTTGCGGAGCTGCGCAGGCGCGGCGCGGACGTGACCGGCCTGGACCGCACCGCACTGGACATCACCGAACCCGACGCCGTGCGCCGCGCGTTCATCGGGCACCACCCGGACGTCGTCGTCAACTGCGCCGCCTACACGGCCGTCGACGACGCCGAGACCGACGAGGCGCGGGCACTGCGGATCAACGGCCACGGCCCCCGGGTGCTCGCCCGCGCCTGCGCCGAACACGGTGCCCGCCTGGTGCACGTCTCCACCGACTACGTCTTCGACGGCGCCGAGCGCGCCGCCCCGTACCCGGAGGACCACCCGCCCGCCCCGCGCACGGCCTACGGCCGCACCAAGCTGGCCGGCGAGCGCGCGGTCCTCGAGGAACTCCCGGGTGCGGGCGCCGTCGTGCGCACGGCCTGGCTGTACGGCGCCCACGGCCGCAGTTTCGTGCGCACGATGCTCGAACTGGAGGCCCGCCGCGACACCCTGGACGTCGTCGACGACCAGCGCGGCCAGCCCACCTGGAGCGCCGACGTCGCCGCCCGGATCGCGGACCTCGGCACCGCGCACGGCGTCTTCCACGCCACCAGTTCCGGCGAGGCCAGCTGGTACGAACTGGCCCGCGAGGTGTTCCGCCTCAGCGGCGCCGACCCCGACCGGATCCGGCCCACCACCAGCGAGGCCTACCCCCGCCCCGCACCCCGCCCCGCCTACAGCGCCCTGGGCCACACCCGCTGGCGGGAGATCGGCCTGAAGCCGCCGCGGGACTGGCGCGCGGCCCTGCAGGAGGCGCTGCCCCGCATCCGCGAGGAGATGTCCCGGTGAAACGGGCGGGTCGCGCGCGGACGAGAACGTGCGTCCTGTGCCGACCCCGGTCGCACGCAGTCCGTTCCACCGTTCAGTGCCCAACCGGTACGACCCGTGAAAGGAATGTTCCGCGATGTCGATACGCACGACCGTGAAGTCCGTCCTGGGTGAGAAGAACGTGCGGGCCCTGCGCCGGCTGCAGCGGCGTCTCACCGGAAAGGGGGCCAAGCCGGCCAAGCCGGTCGGGCTGGAAGCGATCTCCGACGATCTCAGCAAACTCGCCCTGCACTTCAAGACGGACAAGTGGGGAACGCACCGTTACACCCAGCACTATCAGCGTCATTTCCAGCACCTGAAGAACGAGTCGTTCAAACTTCTGTCACTCGTTATCTGCTGTTACAAACGCCCCGGCCAGGGCGGGGCTTCGCTTCGCATGTGGAAGCCGGTCTTCCCGAAGGCGCAGAT